>NZ_JADEVE010000042.1 GCF_016125955.1 Acetomicrobium sp. S15 = DSM 107314
GTACCCCATATTCGCTGGATATCTCCGCTATTGTCTTTTCTCCCTTTACTGCTTCTAAAGCTATTTTAGCTTTTAATGTAGCATCGTATTTCTTGCGAATGTTGCCCATATGTCTGCCTCCTTTTTGTATATACAGGCTAACATCCATCTTATTCCTCTGTCCAGCTTATGGGGTCCATCATAGTCTTCCACGTCTTCCCAGTCGCTTACAAGCCATTTTTTGTTTCCTTTCAGAAAAGAAGGAGTTTTTGTGAGATTACCCACTTCTGCGGTAACAGACTTTACTTTGATCGGTTCGCCTTCTGTCATTAAACCCTCGAAATACTTCAAATGTATCGCCGCGCCCAATGGATGAGATCCCAGTCTTAAGAGGGAACCGCCTCCTGCCAGTTTCCATTTCTTTGCATACGCAGCGTGCGACCCGCTATGGCTTTCTTCAGCCCTGATATCGAGTATTGTCCCCTTACTCGTTCTAATGAGACGTTTAGCTTTTGTTAACGCAGGAGCATATATATAGTTCTCCGCATAACACAACTTTACTTTATTGCTTTTAGCTTCCTGCACAATCCTTTGCGCGCTTTTCATAGCCTGTGTATACATTTGTCTCTTAGAAATAGTCTTCCCGACATTCTCAACTGTCTCTGATAAATCTTGGCCAAAATACCCGGTCAGCGGTTTTTCGCAGATGATGTGCTTGCCTGCCATTGCAGTTTCCATACAGACTTTCTCGTGAAGAATGTTCGGGACACAAACATCAATAACGTCGATGTCTTTAGAGTCTAAAAGATAACGATAGTCAGTGTAACAGTTGTTAATGCCAAACTGTCTCGCAAAGGACTCAACGTGCTCTTTTGTGCGCGAAGCAATTCCTGCTATTTCCACTTCAATCCCTGCTACTCGACTTAAGGCATTGACATGGATGTGTGCTACAAAACCACACCCCACCATCCCAACCCTTACCCTCTCCACAGATTACACCTCCATTGAAACTCCTATTTAGTTCACAAAATGCCATATAGTAGAGCGAGTCTGCTGAATAGCCTACATTTTAGCTACACTATTAGCAATATAACTTGTAAAATACATCAGCACTGTCTTAATTCTTCTCTGCCATTTAAATAAACCAAGGGCGAATGTAAGCAAATTGAGCAATTTTTTAGTAATTTTGAGTAAGTAGTGGCAATAATTTATCAAATAGATTAGTACTGCACGCTCACGATAAAGTCCACATAATGCTTTGTTTTCTCAAGCAAAACCAAAAACCTATAACTGATTCAGCAACATGTTTATCTTACTAAAGAATGTTCCAGTCCTTCGAAAAGCATTTTACTAAATGACGCTAATTTCTGTCAACTCTGTGTCTTGCATAAAATAAAAGCAAAGTTACCAATTCCTTTAAAAGATGTCATAGGGGGGCGGAGGATGGGGGCTGTCGTCGGTGTAGACCGGAAGAGAAATCATCCAGTAAATAAACATGTAAAGACGAATCGTGACCAAAAGTCATAGATCATTAGGAACGTTAAATTAGGCAACAGGCTCACAGTTTTGGATGAAGATGGCTTCGTTTCAAAACAAATTGAGGTCAAAACAAATTGAGGTTTTTCGGATAACGTGATGCAAAACGGGTAAAAGTAATGTAATCTTTATTATGGCTCGAAGCTATCGAAAGGGTTTCTACTGTCCGAGGAGATGACAAAATGCAAGAACAAGCGCGCGAAGGCACTGCCTTAAAAAGAGTGCTCCTTTTGGCGTTGGGGCATTTCATCAACGACATCCATGCGTCATTTTTGCCGGCTTTCGTACCCACGCTGGTGGCACGCCTCGGGATATCCATCACCCAGGCGAGTTTCTTGAGCTCAGTCTCCGGAATAATAAACATGACGGGTCAGCCGATGTTGGGGCATCTCGCGGACAGGACGACCAAAACAATCCCCCTCTTGGTGGGGCCAATCCTATCCGCCATCGGGGCATCGCTCATTCCCTCATCACCGACTTACGGACTGGCTTTCATTTTTGTGGCGCTCTGGGCTATAGGCAGCTCTACCTTTCACCCTCAGGCTCAAGGTTCTATCGGCTTCATCGTGCCTCCGGGAAGACTTTCTTTCTCTCTGTCTATATTTTCGACAGGCGGCATCTTAGCGGCAGCCATAAGCCCTCTTTACGCCGTCGGCTTACATCAAACCGTAGGACCAAAGTTAATGCCGATGGTAACACTGATACCCGTCTGTGCTTATGCGTTTTTCATCCTGAAATTTTTGCCGCACATTCCCAAGCAGCTGTGTAGCAAAACTGACGCTTCGAGGGCAGGGGTATTCATCGATGTCTGGTCGGTGGCGAAGACCACACTGCCCGCCTTAGTCGTAGCCATAGCGCGCGACACCGTTGTCCAAGGGGTGCGCTTCCTTCTTCCACTGGTGGTGGCAGCGGGTGGTGGATCGATAGCAGACGTAGGAACGACGCTGTTTATCATCTCCATAGCTCGAGTGGGGGCACCTATGGCAGGGGGCTACATTGCCGACCGCATGAACAAAGGAACACTTTCATGCTATTCGGTCATCATATCAACAATCTGCCTTGTGCCCGCTGCCCTTATCACAGGAGCGCCATCGCTTATCTTATACATCTTAGGGGTGAGCGCTCTGGAAGCGAATATAGCAGCCACTGCCGCCATGGCTCAAGAGATGGCACCCCACGCGCGCAGCGTGGCCAGCTCTCTATCTATGGGCTTTTCTTGGGGGATGGCAGAGCTCTTAGTCGTCCCCCTCGGCATGGTGGCCGACTTTGCGAATCTTACAACTGCCTTGCTGGTAATGGCCGTCGTACCGCTCTTAGCACTCCCGAGCGCACTAAAGCTTAAAAAAGCTCAAAGTGCGAGGCGACTTCTTGATTCATAAACTTAAGTCCTCTCTAAAGTGCTCGTTGTGCTTCCCTCCTTTACCTTGATCCCAACAGCAGGTCTGGCAAAAAAGTGACAACCGGTGGGAAGAGGGTAATCACGATGAGGGCAGCAAAAAGGGGGATAAAAAAGGGCAAACAGGCTCTCGCTATTCTGGTCGATGGTATGCCCGTTATCTTGTTTAAGATAAATAGGTTCATACCAAATGGAGGGGTAAGCAAACCTATCATGAGGTTAAGGATCATAACGAGGCCGAAATGTAACGGGTCTATGCCAACTTTTAAGATTAAAGGGGTAACAGTGGGAACCAAAATGCCGAGTGCTGCTATACTTTCCATAAAACATCCTATAATGAGTAAAAAGATGTTCAGCAATAAAAGTATCACCAGAGGATTAGTGCTAATTCCAGTGATAAACTCCAACAAAATAATTGGCGTGCGGCTGCGGATCAATACCCAGCCGTAAAATGTCGCGCAGCTAATGATAAAGGTTATGGTAGCGGTTTCCCGAGAGGCTTCTTTCAATATTTTCCACAAATCTGCCAACGATATCTCTCTATATACGAAACAGCCTAAAATCAGGGCATAAATGGCAGCTATGGCTGCAGCCTCTGTAGGCGTAAAAATCCCGCTTAAAATACCACCTATGAGAATGATGGGGGTCAACATAGCGCCGATAGCTTCCTTAAAGGCTTGCCAGATCTCCTTAGCGTTGCTCTTCGGACGTCTCGGGTAACCCTTCCTCTTGGCGTAGACAGACACCATCATCATGAGACAAATGCCTACCAAAACGCCCGGAACTACCCCACCTATCAATAGGCGGCCAATGGATACATTAGCAAGTATCCCGTAAATCACCAAAGGCACGCTGGGCGGAATGATCGGTCCGATGACCGAACTCGCCCCAGTAACTGCACAGCTGAAATCATCGTCATAACCAGCATCTCTCATGGCTTTAATTTCAACGAGGCCTAAGCCGGCTGTATCTGCGGCGGCCAAGCCGGACATTCCAGCGAAGATCATGCTCGCTACCACATTTACCTGTCCCAATCCTCCATTCATATGCCCAACGAGGACATCTGCGAACTTGAAGATGCGTTTCGTAATTCCGCCAGTGTTCATCAACTTTCCAGCTAAAATAAAAAACGGTATGGCCAGTATGACAAAGTTGTTGGCCCCATAAAGCAACCTTTGGGCCACAATCCCGAAATTCAAGGAGCCTCCCCACAAGATCTGCAACAGGATCAGCCCCGTAATTCCCAAGGCAAACGCGACGGGCATTCCACCCATAAATAAAGCGATCAATACAGCGACAAAAATAAAGAATTCCACTTCTATCAACCTGCTTTCACTTTAATAATATCGCGCAATTCTTTTAATATTTCTAACGCCCAAGCTACTAAATAAATTAACATGAGAGAAGTACCTGTAGGAAGGATCAAATAAACCCTACCGAGTGTGAGCCAATGAATGGAGCCAACGGGGGAGTTCCAAGTCAATGCCGTCATAACGACACTGCCCCTAAACACTACAACCAAAAAGATGCCCATAGCCACAATAAAAATCAACTGGATAAATAAACTTGCGCCTTTTGGGAGCCTATCCAGCAGTACGGGGATGCTGATATGCTCTCTGGTCCTTATAGCCACAGCCCCGCCCCAAAATGTGACGAAGATCAAAAAATATCTCGCCGCTTCCTCTGTCCAAGGAATAGGAACATGCACAACGTAACGAAAGACGACTTGCATGACAACGCACAACAACATCAATATGAAGCCTAATGTCGTAATACATTCCAGAATACTGTCAAAACGATGTTTAAATCTTACAACCAAGTCCATCCTCTCCATTTTTATGGGATCCATTGCGGGATACCAAAGTTACAACCTCGGTATCCCGCATATAGACAACATGATCACTAAATATTTATTGAGCAAGTTTTTGATACAAAAGCGATAATGCGAATTTGTGCTCTATGTTGCTTTAGTACGAAAGCACCTCATCCCACGTAGTAACAGTCCACTGCTCCTTGAACAACCTTTCCACAGCAGGTCGTGCTTTCTCTCTGAAGGCTTCGGCGTCCGGGGTTATCACTTCCATACCTTTTGCCTTTAGATCTTCTATAATATCTTCCTCGCCACTCAGTATTTGCTGAGATCCCCACTCCGCAGCCTCCAGGCCGGCCTCTTTTACTATCTTCTGATGCTCCTCGCTGAGGCTATCGAAGAAAGGCTTGTTTATAGTGAGTGCCCCTGTTTGGACCAAATGACCAGTCAGCGAGAGGTATTTCTGAACCTCGTACAGATGGAACGAATGAATCTGGGTGACGTCGCCCTCGGACGCATCAGCTACGCCAGTTTGTAGAGCAGTGAACAGTTCAGTTAAGGCTATCGGGACGGGCAGCGCCCCCAGCTCCTTCCAAACGGCCACCCATGTGGGAAGCTGTGGCAAGCGCAGTTTTATGCCCTTTAAATCTGCTGGCGTGCGAACCGGCTTATTGCTGGTGAAATGTCTCAAGCCCCTATATACGACGCCGAGATACATGGTGTTTCCGTTTTTCAACACCTCTGCTTGGGCTTTCTGTCCTAAGTCACCGTTGAATACCCGCTTGAAATGCTCCCAGTCTTTAATCACGTAAGGAGAGTCAAGAAAATAGTATTTCGGCGCATACATCTGGATGGGCAACCCGCCCCCAGCTTGCATCTCCACTGCCTTGATGCTCACGGCTTCGGTCACTTCCTCTTCGGAACCCATAACGCCGCCGAAGAAGAGTTCTACTTTAATTTCTCCATTAGAGCGCTCCTCTACCATGGTTTTGAATTTATCTGCTGATCTACAAAGGATATGAAGCGGCTCAAATGCGCTGGCAATGCGGATCGTCACGGTTTCTTTAGCCAATGCTTCGTTTGGAAGCCCAATCGCCACCGCACAAACCAAGGAAAGAATGGCAACCCATATCGCTGTAGCCTGACACCTTTTCATGCCCATCACCCCTCTTATAGTCGTTTTTTAATTAAAATCACGCCCTTTGTTGAAATATACAGTGCCATGATTTCTATGTCAAGAAACGATTAGAATCACGAGCTCTATGCTATTAAGCGTAACCAGATATAGGATCATCTTTCTATCATTTTACTTAAATTGCTCAACCTCAAAACCATAGCTAGCCTCTATGAGATACTATGGATTAATCGCACAAAGAATGCCATGAGCTCCGCACCTTTTTTGGGCAAACAAGCGAGACGAAAAATCATAAGGGCATGTCCGAACAAAAGCTCGGACATGCCCTTACTATGCTACAGTCTCAGTAGCGCCTCAGTAATGGCATCTACAAACTCGGGCACTTCCGGCGGAGTTCTTCCTGTCACAATTCGCCCATCGATTGCCGCAGCCCAATCTTTCATAAATGTACCACCCATAATGTTCACAGCGTCCTTGCAGGCCAACCATCCAGCGCATTTCCTTCCTTTCAGCAAATCAGCAGCGGCCAGAGGAATTGGACCATGACAAATAGCAGCTATAATTTTCCCTTTGGCGTAAGCGTCCCTCAGGAAATCGCGATGTAACACGGTTATATGCCATGGGTTAAAGGCGCCAGGAATAAATACCAAGTCGAAATCATCCATCCTTAAATCCTTTTCCTTTGTAACTTTATAGTAGCTATCTGGGATTTCCTGAAATGGAACGGTTGTCCCAAAACTTCCATGACGTACATCAGACCCTAAGAGCGCAGGTCGCGATTTCGTTTGAGGCTCAAACAGTCCGACAATTACTTCCGCACCTCTGTACATAAACTCAAGTATGGGGGCGCACAGCTCGATATCCTCCCAGTCCTCGCAAACCATAGCCATGATCCTCTTGCCTTTGAGGATATCTTTATGCTCGTCAACGAAGTTGGGGTCGAAAGCTTTGCACAACGCTCTGAGCACAGCAGGAGTATCGACTGTGTCTCTGCCGGTAATAATATTGCCATCTGTTACAACAGGTTCGCCGCGATAATCCCCGATCTCCTTCAGCATATAATCAACGGCTCGATTGCCCGTGCATTTCTTGCCATCCATCATGCCAAGACTGATCAGCGGGAGAATACCGCCCCCAATAGCAGCTATGGGAACATCCCTGTCGGCCACGGCCTTTATAAACCCTAACGCCACATCATCGGCACATAATATGTCGCCAGAATGGTCGCCCAAAATGACAATGGCATCGTACTTTTGAGGGTCTGCAACAGAATACTCAACCGCAAGGCCTTTCCCTTTTTGCGTCACTACCGGATATTCAAGTCTGTTGCCGTTGAGACCGAGGCCATCCATGCCACCGGTTAAACTTAAACCCCACATACCGTGCGGCTCGGTTGGCGTACCGCGCATTGGCCTCGTCTCTTTCCATAAATGATTATTGTTCATTACAAATTGAGGCGTTCCGCCAAACTCTCCAATGAACGATGCAAGATAATAGGCTTGCCAGTCGCTAAACTCACAACCAACGAGCAACCCAATTTTCTTTCCAGCTAACGGGCCGTTTGGTTTTATCTTCCCACCATATGGACCCGTCCATGCGATCACACCATCTTCTTGAATAATGCTGATCCCCGTCTTTTCAGCTACAGGAACGTAAGATCCTGCCATCGTAAATGTCGCGCCTCCTAAAATCACAAAGTTGATCACAAAAACAATTATTGCTGCTTTTCTCATTGTTTGCCCTCCTCTCCGCACTAAAGAACACCCCCTTTAATATTGCACATCTGTTTGGCATTTATCAGATTTAATTATGCAATATAGTTCCTGCTCGCCAACTATCAACTTATTGCACTCACAACTTCGGTTTTCACTTCTGCTCTCCAAAATAATGGCTTAAGTCTAAGGAAATATTGCGAGGATAAAAAATTAGTAGCAAAGGCAAATGCTAACATCTCAAAGAACGTAAGAATCTACAACTTTCCTTCTATCAGATCTATCACTCTAATAAATAGACCTTAGACTCCACCTCCTTTTTAAGTTTATTATATTAGACTAATGCCAAATATGTTTGCCTAAAGTATTTATTAAACACTTACATCTCAATCAGGTAAGTCATCTTTTATTTTATCGATTCATTTTGTCCATATAATTCTCCAAAGATATTTGTCGATTTGAAGTTTTTCCCGCTTGATGAAAGCTCAATGAAATTTTTGGCTCCTGCATGAGCAATCATGACGCATAACTTAACTATCATACTGCTATAAAAGTAGATGAAAATCATGCTACTATGTAAATAACTATTTCGCCATTATAATTTTGTTTAATTATATCTAACCAACAGCCACTTAACAAGTGATCGAGATACCTTGATTAAAAATCAAACTAAAGGTATCATTCCCTTTAATAAATGGAGGGCAGAAACAAAGCTACCAATGCAGGCACGTAGGGAGATCATCCGGGAAGCAAGCAGGGGATATAATGAACTCTCCAAGAAAGAGAAAATGGCGAGATTCGATCCCATATCTCATGATCCAAAGACTGAGAGTACAACAACCGTCTACAATTGGACTATACTTGTGGATATTTCCCCGACATAACAAATGCCTTTATGTTAAAGGCTCATCCGGAAGGCCATACAAACCTACTGCCAAGGATTTGCATGAGATGTATCATGTGCATTTCGCTACATTTTAGATAGAGCATTAGAGCCAGCAACCCCTTGTATTAGCGGTTGTCATGGCTCAGAATATACTAAAAGTCTTAATCTCATAGAGGGGGTTGGTGTCTTGAATACGTCGGTTTTGCTCGTCTTGGGAATAGCCATTTATGCTGTTTGTTATCTATCGTATGGGAGAAGCTTGGCGCGCAAGGTAGTGAAGGCAGATGATTCAAAGCCCACGCCAGCTCACACTAAATATGACGATGTGGACTTCGTCCCTACGCATCCTGCTGTGCTTTTTGGGCACCACTTTGCCTCCATCGCCGGCGGTGCACCAATACTTGGGCCCGCACTGGCCATGGCCTGGGGGTGGTGGGCAGGTCTGCTTTGGATATGGTTCGGCAATATCCTTATAGGAGCGGTCCACGATTATCTTTCCATCATGGCTTCCGTCCGCTATGAAGGCAAATCTATTCAGTGGATAGCTGGAAAGATGATGCGCCGGCGCACCTCGTACCTCTTTCAGGTCTTCGCATATCTGACGCTTGTGCTGGCCCTTGCCGCCTTTGCCACTTCCTTAGCTTACCTATTCATCGCACGCCCCGACGTGGCGAGCATGTCCATATGGTTCATCGCCGCCGCTGTCATAACAGGATTTCTCCTTTTTAAGTGGCGGATCAACTTCACGCTCGGCTCTATCATCGGCGTCATTCTTACCATAGGAGCAATATGGCTCGGTTCACTTGCACCATTAAATATCAGTTACAAGGGGTGGATGGTCATCTTTTTCGTCTATATGATGGCAGCCAGCGCTTTGCCGGTGTGGATGCTCCTCCAGCCTCGAGACTATCTTAATTCCTTTATCCTGGTTTTAGGGCTCGTGGCAGGAGCCGTTGCTTTGATCTTCGCTGGAGCAAAGATGGAGCTGGCGGGATTCACGAGCTGGAGTCCTAATATAGTGGGGGGCGTGCCTTCACCGTATTGGCCAGTTGTGCCCCTAATCATCGCCTGCGGTTCCCTATCGGGCATTCACGGCCTAATAGGCTCAGGCACAACCTCAAAACAGCTCGACAAAGAGACACAAGGATTGATCGTCGGATACGGAGGAATGCTGACAGAGGGTTTGCTATCTTCAGTGGTAACGATAACCATAGCCGCTTTTGGCCTACTTGTCTTTAGGGAAGCAACCGGAAAACTCACCGAAATGGGCATAGTCGCAGATAGTCTCAAGGAGCCCTTATACTTAGGCAAAAACTACGTGAAGGCCATAGGGGCCGTGGGAGGTCCCTTGGGTATATTCACTCAAAGCTACGGAAAGCTCATACAGCAAGCTTTTGGCATATCGGCTCAAGTTGGCACAATCTTTTCGAGCCTGTGGGTCTCAGCATTCACCCTAACCTCAATGGATACCGGAAATAGAGTGCTTCGCTTCGCTTGGGAAGAGGTTTGGGAACCGTTGAAAGATTCATTAGAAGACTTCCACGGTGTCATCACCAATCGGTGGCTTGCTTCAGCGATACCTTCGGCTCTCAGCATACTGCTCGCTTGGAATAAGGCATATAATGTGCTGTGGCCAGCCTTCGGAGGTGCAAATCAAATGTTGGCTGCCGTTACGCTTTTGACGGTTGCCCTCTGGGTCTTGAGATGGACGACCGCTTCTGGAGGACATGTCAGGTTTATCATGGCTTGCGCCGGAGCACTTTGGCTTACCGTCTTCGTGGGATTATGGTGGTTCTTGTTCGCCGTGCCATCGACCCCCCTCGTGCAGGGTTTCGTGGTATTGGAGATAGTCTTGGCCTTGATCTTCGCCTACGATTTCTACCGTTCCCTCCGGAGCATGCCGTCAAAAGGGACAGGAATGCCTGAGTCGATAAAATATTAGAAGGCGTGATATGGGCCATTGGGATATCCTCAAGCTATTAAAGACGGTACTGCGTCGTCAGGCGACAGAATATGTGAGGGCAGAGGTTCAAGCGTTAGAGGAGGCCTTTGCCCTCCTACTCGTAGGAACTTTCATCGGCCTGCCAGCTCCTACGACAGGATTGGTATTGCGGCTCCTACCTCACCTGGGTTCAGAGCTCGAGTTATTGGAAAGGCGAGTTGCAGAAAGCGATGACCTCTTCGCACAGGTCGCCGGGATCCTCAAAATCTGAGGGCAAGAAGACGAGTACGCCCCCCAAGCGGTTCATCGTGATCGGAAAGGGCGGCACGGGAAAGACTACCATATCCGCTGCTATGGCGTGTGCCATCTCATCGAGAGGGAGTTGCACTCTTGTGGCATCCTTGGACCCAGCTCACAATTTGGGTGACGTATTAGGGTCTCCTCTCGCGGCCGAACCGAAAGAGGTAAAAGAAAGGCTCTCAGCGTTAGAGGTAGATCTGGATACTCAGGTTCAGATATACGTGCGCAAAAAACTGTCCCAAGTGCGGCCGATCTACGGTCATTTGCAGATTTTCAATGTTGATCGCTTTTTAGAGGCTCTTGAGCAATCCCCAGGAATGGAAGAGTTCGCCATGCTCGAAGCCGTAGGAAGCATAAGTGAAAGGTCATCAGCATATGACACGGTGATTCTTGATACTGCACCCACGGGCATGACGCTGCGTATGCTATCGCTTCCCGCCGTCACGCTACTTTGGATCGATAACCTCCTCTCTCTGCGGCTCAAGATCTTAGAAAGGCGTGCCTACATTCAGAGGATTGATGGATCCGACAAACTCCGTACCGAGGACCTCAGCGGAGATGACCCGGTAGTGCAAGAACTGCGCAGGTACAGAGAAGAAATCATCGAAATCCAGTCGTTCCTCCGCGGCGCAAACGCTACGATTCTGTTGATACTGCAAGCCGACAAGCTCTCCGTAATGGAGGCCGAAAGGGCGATAGAAAAGCTTTCTAACGGAGGTTTCGTCGTAAGGACCTGCATAATAAACAAGACCCCGGAAGGAGAAGAACGCGTTGCACATTTCTCCGCTTCCGGTTTATATGAGTTCATTAGACGCCACAAAGGAATTTATCGAATAGAGCTGCCCGACATGGGAAGCGAGATTTCCACCCTTCAAGGACTCAACGCCCTCGGCAATATGATCATCGACGCTCTCTCGGCGCAGCAAGGAGAGCATCGATGAGCAAGAGCGCAATTGCCATATTGCTCTTAGGGCTACTCGCAAGCCTTCAATACTGGCGCGGAAGGAGGTTGAACCTTACTTTGGTCAGAGGTCTTGCCCGCCAGATGGAGGAAGCGCTCTCTCCTGTCGAGAAAGAGTATACATGGATAGGGGGATATGCGGGCGTCGTTGCCCGTTACAGCTTGGAAAACGAAGAGTATCCGGAAATCAAAGCCACTATATCGCTGTTGCCCCACCACAGTCTGCTTTACCTCCCCGTTTCCATACTCTTAGGTCGGAGGGATAGGGTATATCTTTTGATCCACTCCCAGAGAAAACTAACCGGCAAGGCTCATGTCAAACCAGGTAAAAAGGCCAAACTCCCTCATAACATATCTTGTTTGCACCGCGATCAAGTGACCATAAGAGGTGAAGTAGTCCATCGTTGTTACGATAGCGAAGAAGAGGCAAAATTCCTCACTTCAATCCTGTCGTGCCTTAAGAGCCCTTCCTCCGTAGAGCACTTGGCCGCAAACGTGGAAGAAAGCGCTTATTACGCCTCTATAAAGATAAGTCGCGGCGATCTCGCAGAGCTGTTCAATTGTTTCCTCTCATCACCTCACTCGGGGCGAGATCTCTTTCAAGGACAAAAACGCCGGCATTAGCTTTATAAACGAATATACCGTCTTCCTCTCTGCGCTCCATCAAACCCTCACTCACCAGATATTGGAGGTGAGCCATGGCTTCCGTGATGGCCAAGCGCAATTGTATGCCGGAATCGGCGCCCGGGAAGAGCCGCCTCGCTGTCTCATAGGCCGTTACAACCTCATCTCCGGCGAGATCGAGGAGGTGCCTCTCTCTTAAAGAGTGATGCGCCTCGATCCGCCGTACTTCATCCTCCCATTGGACCAGCTTTTCGCCATGTCCGGGCAGGATTTGATCGAAGGAAAATCCTCTGAGCCTGTTCAGGAAACGCTTATACTCCCTCAACGGGTCTGCCTCAGGTGTCCAATGCTCTTCATATCCTATATGAGGCGTAATGCCGCTCAGCACTTGGTCGTTGGCCAAAAACACCCCCTCCGCTTCATCCCACAGACAGGCACCGCCATAACAGTGGCCTGGGGCATCGACGAGCACAAGCCCAGCGGCCACGCACTCTCCTGGCTCAAGGGCAACTGGACGTCGGGGAAAGGAAACGAGGCTCGACCAATCGGCCACGTTGCATATCTCATCTAAAGCCTTCTCGGGCGTGCCGTGTTTAGAGTGAAAGGCTCTAACGGTTTGCTCGAATGTGTCTCTACCGCGAGAATAATACTCCATGAGTTCTATCGTCCCAACAGAGGCCGCCACGGAAAGTCCAAGGTCCTCTAACCAACCCGCCAAGCCCGCATGATCCGGATGAAAATGGGTGATCACGAGAAGTTCGGGCCTCACGCCTGTAGCATCGAATGCCGCAAGCATCCCGTTGCGACACTCCTCAGCCATAGTGGCACAGTCTACCAAAATCGGCGGATCGCCGTCGGCAAGATAAACATTCACGTTCAGAATGGGCAGCGGTACAGATATAGTTGCCTTGTACCAGCGCCGTAATTTCCCGCATCCTTCCATGGGGTGCACGGCGATAAGGCCCACGGTCAACTCTCCCTTTCGAAAAGCATTCTTCAAAAGCTCTTCAATTATAATTACAACTTCTCCCGCAACAAGGCTCGCCCTCGACCGTTGTGAAAGCTGCGAACCGAAGAGGCTTAGGTCGGCCGTCTTTCCTCAAAATTAAATGTCTCTGAAATGTGATTCTGTTTAAGCATCGTTAAGCCTCCTCAGTTTCTTCTCATAGGCATGGGACAGTCTTTCAGATGCCTGTTCTATCTCCTTTGATAGCCTCACTATGTCCGTAGAATTTCTGGAGTTAGTGAGGTTTTGTTTTGTATCTGCGTCGGCCGCCGGACTTTTTAAGACCCTGTTCAGCGGTATATCCATATCGTAGGTCTTATGTACCTTCCCGTCCTCCCTATGTCTCGATACGAGCCTCATATGTGGCATAAATAGATTGTGCCTTATCGTTATGAGCCTGAGCAAATTTCTGAGCGCTTCGAGCTCCTCATCGGTATCATACCTCCTCCATCCGGTATATGCCCTCACCATAGACCAGTTCTTGCTCTCTACGTAGGGCGAGTCGTTTTTTCTGTAAGGCCTGGAGCGCGTAAAATCTATCCCCCTTCCCTTGCAGAATTTATGCACATGGGCATTTATGAATTCCGAGCCATTATCGGAGTGTAACTTCTTCATGTGTATAGGCATTACATGGGCTACGTCCTCTAAGGCCTTGCGCGTCCACACCATTGCCTTGTTCTTGAGAGCTCGGAGCTCGGTCCAGCCCGTAGATACCTCTGTAGCTGTGAGTGTGTAGATGAATTCACCCTTACCAGACACTCCTGAATGATGAACCAGGTCTACCTCCACATATCCTGGCTCTTTGGGCTTATCGAACCAGGATTCCACCTGTATGGATTTTTTTAGGTTGCTGCTGAATGGGTTTGCCCTGTATCGTTTTTTAAGCTTAAGCTTGCCTCTATAGGGCTTGAGGAGCCTGTCTACAGTGGAAGCCGAGACTTTAAGGAGCTTGTCCTTCGCGTCCTGTCTTAAGTCCTTAAACTCAGGATGAGTGAAGAGTATATCGTGATTGAGCCTTATGAAGGCCACGAGATGCTTAGAAGAGGCGTATCCAGTAAGGGGCCATATCTTCTTCAAGGCTTCTACTACGTCCTGGCCGTAGACTCTCTTTTTCCCCCTCCTCGACAGGCTTTTAGGGGACAAATCCGATACGACTACGACATTGCCCTTTCTCGCCACTACTCTTCCCGTATTCCTTAAAAGCTTTGCCAGATGTTGTCTATTCATGTGGAGCATCTCGGTAAACTCGTCGAGCATTATAGACTTCACCTTCTTCGTAGCCTTCCGATAGAGAGCCGCGTTGTGCTTGATGATGGCGCGTTTAGCCTTCATGGTGTATACTCCTTTTGGTATCTGGGCAACCATTCCAAAACCCCCCTTGATGAAAGTCTTGTCCAAAAGGGATTGTCGGAGTGGTTGCCCTTTTCGTCAATTGTGGGGAAACAATGAGATTTCGAAGAGATTATTTTTGAGGAAAACCGTCGGCAAGACATGGGACTGAAAGATATTATATAATCACCAAAAAGGGGGAGATACGATGGGTAAGACTGTGAACATCGACTGGAAGGCGTTGGGGTTCAAATATATGAAAACGGACTTCCGATATATTTCGAGGTGGAAAGACGGGAAGTGGGACGAAGGGAAACTGGTAGAGGACAACATGCTCGCCCTGAGCGAAGCCGCCAACGTCCTGCACTATGGACAGGAATGTTTTGAAGGGCTTAAGGCCTATCGTACGAAAGAGGGGGAAATACAACTTTTCAGGCCCGATATGAACGCCAAACGCATGCAGGAGAGCGCAAAAAGGCTCCTGATGCCAGAGGTGCCCGTGGAGAAATTCGTCGACGCCTGCGTAAGGGTCGTAAAGGCAAACGAAGCTTATGTACCGCCCTACGGCACCGGGGCCACGCTCTACATCAGACCCTTTCTGATAGGTTCAGGAGAAACTATCGGCGTAGCGCCGGCTTCCGAATACATCTTTTGTGTCTTTTGCATGCCGGTGGGCGCTTACTTCAAAGGCGGCCTCACCCCCGTCAATTTCACCGTGACCGATTATGACAGAGCTGCTCCAAACGGCACTGGCGCCGCAAAGGTCGGAGGAAATTATGCGGCGAGCCTCTTGCCCCACGCTAAGGCAGTGGAAAGAGGTTTTGCCGATTGCATCTACCTGGACCCTGCAACCCATACGAAAATCGAAGAAGTCGGAGCTGCAAACTTCTTCGGCATCACGAAAGATAACAAGTTCGTCGCTGCAAAATCGCCCTCCATCCTGCCGGGCATAACCAGGCTTTCCCTGATGCAGGTGGCAAAGGACTATCTCGGCATGGAGGCCGAAGAAAGGGAGATATTCATCGATAAACTGGATGAATTCGCAGAAGCCGGCGCTTGCGGGACCGCTGCAGTAATAACCCCCATAGGCGGGATCGAATACAAAGGCAAGCTGCACGTCTTCTACAGCGAAACGGAGGCAGGTCCCGTAACCAAGAAACTATACGAGACCCTCTGCGGAATACAATTCGGCGACATCAAGGCACCTGAGGGTTGGATCCTGAAAATAAAGTAGACAAAGATCTTTCCCTGAGAAGATCTCCCTTCCGGCACGCAATTTGAGTAGGAAGGGAGATCTTTTGTTATTTAATCCCAAGCTTTCCGGTTTGATGGCAAGCAGATTGGGGCGACAATTGACTTAAAGCCTACTCCTTGCCTCAAGGGTAAATGAACATTATGATAAATTCCAAAGAGAGGGGGGGTTTTTATGAGCCACTTTGACTCGATTGTGAAAGGCGGCACGGTGTTTACGGCGTGCGATTCCTACGTTGCAGATATAGGCATTAAAGATGGCAGAATATCGGCTATAGGTATCAACTTGGGAGACGACGCGAAGGAAACCGTAAACGCTTTTGACAGATATGTTATACCGGGCGGCATAGATCCTCACACTCACTTCGATATGCCGTTCATGGGCACGAGGTCGAGCGATGACTTCGAGACGGGCGGCATTGCCGCTGCCTGTGGCGGAACGACGACTATTGTAGACTTCGCCAACCAATGGCGTGACGGGATGTCTCTCGGGGAAACCGTAGAAGAATGGCACAAAAAGGCCAGCGAAAAGTGCCCCGTGGACTACGGATTCCACGTGGTCATAGCCCACCCCAGCGACACGGTTATGCGAGAAATTCCAGAGATGATAAGGAATGGATATACAAGCTTTAAGCTCTTTATGACATATGAAGGACTCATGGCCACCGATGACGTGCTCTTAGAATCGTTGATCAAAGCGTCGGAGGGCGGAGGGCTGGTGGCAGTCCATGCCGAAAACTTCCATATCATAAACTACTACACAAAGCGCTTCATGGCAGAAGGAAAGGTAGAACCACAGTACCATGCTTTATCGCGCCCCCCTATTGCTGAAGGCGAGGCAACTGGCAGAGCCATTAAGCTTGCGCGCCTCGCGGGCGCTCCCATCTATATGGTTCACGTCTCCTGCAGAGAGTCAGTAGAGGAAATAGATCGCGCCAGAAGCGAGGGGATAACTGCGATGGGAGAAACGTGCCCTCAGTATCTCCTGCTTTCGTATGAAAACTACCTGGAACCGGGTTTCGCAGGAGCTAAATACGTCATGTCGCCACCTCTAAGGGATAAAGAGAGTCAACCATTCTTGTGGAAAGCCCTCAAAGAGGATGTATTGCAGGTCGTATCGACGGATCACTGTCCCTTTTTCATGAAACAGAAGGAGATGGACAAGGAGTCATTTGTAAAGATACCCAACGGTGCCCCTGGGGTGGAGCTAAGAATGGCCCTCCTCTATACCTACGGCGTCTGCGCCGGTAAGTTCGACATGAATAGATACGTTCAGCTCACCTCTACGAACGCAGCCAAGATATTCGGCATATACCCCAAGAAGGGCGCCATAGCCGTAGGAAGCGACGCAGACCTCGTAATATTGGACCCTAATGAAGAAAAGACGATCGAACGCTCGATGCTCCATGAAAACGTGGACTACACGCCTTATGAGGGGTTTGCGGTTAAAGGATATCCCGAGGCCGTCATGCTGAGAGGAAAGATTTTGGCAAAAGGAGGAGCCTTCGTGGGATCAAAGGGCGGAGGGAGTTTCATCAAGAGAAACTCGCCCATATTTATATAAGATGAGATTTATCGAGGGGGGAATATCGTGACAGGCGTATCTTTAAGCTTCGCTGTCTTCGCATTTATCGTCGGCTTCTTGCTGGGGTTGGTTATAGCCCTTCTTTTGAGCGCACTTCGAGCCAAGGCAAACCGAAAGATGGAAGAAGAGATGGAAGGACTGCTCGAAAACGTAACAAAATCCCTCAAAGAGAGCTTCGGCAGCCTATCTATGGAGGCACTCTCACGCTCCTCCGAAGAATTTTTAAAGCTCGCTAAAGTCAAGTTAGAATCGGAGAGGGAAGCCACGACGGGCGAACTGGAGAAGAAGAAAGAGCTCATCGACGAGCAGCTTCGGGCCATGTCTGCCAGGCTTGAGGCCGTATCCAACATGCTGCAAGAACTGGAGAAGGAGAGAGCATCCCAATTAGGAGAGCTGGCAAGTCAAATCAAAGGAGTGAGCGAACAAGCTGCCGCACTCGGCAAGGTCGCCGGCGCATTGAGGGAAGCGCTCGCAAGCGCCAAGACAAGAGGCCAGTGGGGCGAGCGCATGGCCGAAGACGTGCTCCGCCTCATCGGCTTTGTGGAAAACGTAAACTACTACAAACAAAAGCCCATAGACGGCTCAGGCGCACGGCCCGATTTTACATTCCCCCTGCCAAAAGGAGCAATTCTGAATATGGACGTAAAGTTTCCCTTCGACAACTACCTGCGCTACTTGGAGGTTGAGGATGAATCACAAAAAGCGCAGTTCCGCACCGCCTTTTTGCGCGACGTAAGGAGCAAAGTTAAAGAAGTAGCGACCCGCGGATATATAAATCCGGAGCAAAATACCCTGGATTTTGCGCTCCTTTTCATCCCCAATGAGCAAATCTATTCCTTTATACAAGAGTGCGACGGCTCCATCCTCGACGAAGCCCTGCAAAGCAAGGTGATCTTTTGTTCCCCCACAACGCTATATGCAGTACTCTCCGTCATCCGAAAGGCTGCGGACGACTTCGCCTTAGAGCGCACTTCAGGGGAGATTCTAAAACTCCTCGGGACCTTTAGAATCCAATGGGAGAAGTTTTCGGACAAACTCAACCACTTAGGCAAACAAATAGAGGGAGCGTATAAGGATTATGAAGATTTGGCGACCACCAGGAAACGGCAGTTAGAAAAACCGCTGGATGCAATCGAGGCGCTGAAGCGCAAAAATCTTCACCCCGGGCAAGAAAGCGAAGAAGACATCGCCGAAGGGTTGGATGACCTTTCAAATGACGATAATATAAAAAAAGTGGAGGAAATGTGATGCGCCGAGAGATGCAAGGAGGTGAAAATCATGCCGTTTTGGTTGATATTGCCCCTTTCTCTTGCGCTCATCCTGACGTCAGGGCAAAGTGCCACGGCGACGCTTAAAGAGATATCACTGTTAGAACCGAGGCTCTCGGGACCGATGTCACTCGAGGAGGCCATGGCCATGAGGAGGTCGGTGCGATCCTTCAGAGAGGCCCCGCTCGAGCTCGCCGAGCTTTCTCAGCTCCTATGGGCAGCACAAGGTATAACGGAAGACCGCAGGGGCTTCAGGACAACCCCATCGGCTGGGGCCACATACCCACTTGAGGTTTACATAGCAGCTGGATCGGTAAACGATCTACCTCCAGGGCTTTATAAATACGAAGCCCAAGAACACAAGCTTACAGAGTTGGCAAAGGGGGATCTCCGCGGTGCGCTTTATGACGCTGCGCTACGTCAGCGCTGTGTGAAAAATGCCCCCATTGTCATAATAATAGCCGCAGCATACGGAAGGACCATGGCCAGATACGGAGAGCGTGGCATACGGTACGCTCACATGGAAGCAGGGCACAGCGCGCAAAACATATGCCTTCAGGCCATATCGTTAGGGCTCGGCTCGGTCGTAGTGGGCGCCTTCAACGATGAGTCGGTAAAAATGGTGTTATCTCTGCCTCAAAACGAAAGCCCTCTCTATCTCGTACCCATCGGCAGACCATAAAAGCACTTCGCTAACCCCCATGAGGTGTGTGAACGCTTCTGAAGTGCTCGATGAGCTTGCGCGATATGCTCACCCCTTGGGGCAGGTCTGGCATTTCGTCCGGAGCAAACCATCCTGCATCTTCTATTTCCTTGCCGTCAACTCGAATCTCACCAGAAGCCCAATGGGCCGTAAAGCCCACCATGAGCGAGTGAGGGAAGGGCCACGATTGACTTCCGAAATATTGCAGATCCCTTATTTCTAAGGAAACCTCTTCCCTCACCTCACGCCGAACCGCCTCTTCCAGGCTCTCGCCCGGCTCTACGAAGCCAGCTATGACACTATATCGCCCTGGGGGGAAGCGGACATTCCTGGCGAGCAAGATCTTTCCATCCCTCTCAACAGCCACGATGACCGCCGGGGAGATGGGCGGATAGAAGATAGAACCGCAAGAAATGCACTCCCTCGCGTGGTCGTCGGACGAGTCGCGCAATGGGGCACCACAAGAGACGCAAAAGAAAGCGCGCCTGTACCAGTTCATTATCTGAAACGCCCTACCCGCTTCCGCAAAAACCTCTTCGCCCAAAAGCGCACCCACTTCGCGCAACCCCATAGGCACCATTTTCGAGGGGATAAGAAGATCCGACGGCACCTCCGCCCAAAAGGCTTCACGATATCCCAAAGAAAGCTTTCCGCTTCGGACCGATGAAGAAACCAACGGAGCTACCTCGCTCGAATGCGGCAATCTGGGTATTGAGGCGCTATATAAAAGCAATTCATCACCTTTGAATATATACCAAATATCCTCGTCCATCGCCTTTCCCCCTTTTCATTGCGTCCGCAAAAGATTATAATCCCTTTTCGTGCCGGGGGTGGAGCCAAGGTGCCCTTGACTGACCAGTCGGTATGTGTTATATTTCCAACACAAAAGGACCGCGAGGGGAGAAATTCGATAAATGGCATCAAATTTGAGTGGCACAAAGGAGCAGATAATGATAGTGGCCCGCCATTTTTTCGCCCGCTACGGATACCACGGCACGAGCGTAGATTCCATAGTGAAAGAAGCGAACTTGAGCAAGGGAGCACTTTACTGGCATTTTAAAACCAAGATGGATTTGTACAGAGCAGTATTAGAGGCGGAGGTGGACAAGATCAAAGCCTTCTTCGCTCCTACAGAGGAAGACATGTGTTGCAAGCCAATTGACTATCTCATAGATAAAGGGGGAGACTTCTTCGGTTGCATAGCTATGGACGAAGAGGGAATTATGCTATGGATGAACCTGTGGATGGAAGCCAGAAGGGGGAACGAACAAATAAGTAAAATGGCCCAAGAACTCTCGGAATCGCTCATGCAAGATATGATAGACATGGTGAAGAGGGCCTTCCCGGCTATATCGTCCGGCACAGACAGGTTGTCTCCCAAAGAGCTCGCCCTAACTCTGAGTTCGTGTTTCGAGGGGATATCAAAGAACGTAGGGCTGAGGTGCGATGTCGATCAAGCTAAAAAATCTTGGCGATTCGTAGTGAAACGGTTAATCGAAGGGGGACGTAGTTATGCAGCGTAAGACATTTGCGCTCATATTTTTGATGCTATTTTGTTCACTCTTGGTTATAATGATGGGTCATCGCGCATGGGCACAGGAGGAACAAAAAGCGCTGAATCTCGATGATCTTTTGAGCATTGCTATGGAGAAAAACCCGCAAATAATAGCGGCGAGAGAGAGGACAAATCAAGCAAGCGCGAGACTGGAGCAGGCAGCGGCTGGACTCGCGCCAAAGCTCGATTTGTCAGCGAATTACTCAAAGAGTGAAGGAGGGTTGACAAACAACCCCTTCGACGAGACATACGAAGTGGCCATAAACCTCACCCATCTCCTATACAGCGGGGGGAGCATGGAGGCTCGAGTCGAGTCGGCCAAGTTAGAACTTGAGGCTTCTAAGGCTGATGAGTTGCGGACCATACAGATGGTGGACAACGGCGTCCGCGTCTCATACTATAACCTCCAGAGGGCGCGCTCGCGCCTTAACGTAGCTCTTGAGGCCTTAGCCCTCGCCAAAGAACACCTAAACGAGGTGGAGGCCCTTCACAGGAACGGCGTCGTGGCTTTAAACGAGGTCTTGAGAGTGCGGGTAGACGTTTCCAGTGCCGAATTGGAGCGCATCAGTGCTGCCAATGCCGTGGACGTGGCCTTAGCGGCCCTGGAGAAAGCCATCGGCGTGTCTTTGCCGAAAGGCATTACGATGCCTCAACCAGAGGCCGAAGCGGAGGTGCCTCCGTTTCATCTGCCAGAGGACCCGCAAATGGAGGCGCTGAAACTGCGACCCGAACTGAAAAGCCTGGAGTCGTTGCGAATGTCAGCCCAAGCGCTCGCCAGATCCGCAGCGGGACAAGCCAGGCCACAGATTTATATTCAAGGATCTGGCGGGATGATCGACACAAACCTTCTGCCCGAGGAGGACGAATGGAGGGTGGATCTGCTCTTCCAGTGGAGACTTTATGACAGACGCGAGATAGAATCGAGAGTTATGGAGGCAAAATCCATGGCACAGGAGCTCTTACACCGCATCAGCGACATGGAAAACCAGGTTAAGCTCGAGGTGTCTCAAGCCGGCCTGGACCTCGCTTCAGCGTTACAAAGAGTCAACGTCTCCCAGGATCAGGTAAGGCTGGCTGAGGAGGATTATAGAATGGCGTTGAGACGATATCAGACCCAGGTGGGCACCAACATAGACGTCTTGGATGCGAGGGTCGCATACATTGACGCGAGCAACGCTTTGGTGAATTCCGTATATGATGCTTATACGGCTTACTCTAACCTGCTCTTCGCCATGGGAGCAACCGGAACTGAATTTGCATCTTTAAACAGCAGTAAGGGGGAAAAACCTCAATGAAGCGCAAGTATGGTGTTTTGATAGTAGTTATCGCTATAGCAGTTATCGTATTTCTACTTTGGAATGGAGGAAAATCTAACAGCGTAGACCATGCCACTCAACTTACCCCTTCTGTTCAGAAAATCAGAGTGGCCGCCACGAAGCCTACGCTCATGACGTTCGAAGACACGGTTACGTTCGTCGGAAATTTAGAGGCAGAAGAGAAGGCGAGTGTGGCCTCAAAAGTCGGCGATGTCACCATCTTAAGCGTCAACGTCGACGTGGGCGACGAAGTTAAAATGGGTGACATTTTAGTAGAAATGGATGACAGCCTCAATAGAAGACAGATTGAGGAGGCGAGAGCCGCCGTGGCACGAGCGGAGGCCGCCATAGCGCAGGCCAGAAGCCGTCTTGCCACAGTTGAAAAGGATTACAAGCGATATAAACAACTTTACGAGGAACAAGTCATAAGCCGTCAACAATTCGATCAGACCGAGGGACAGTATGAGGTAGAAAAAGCTGGTCTGGACCTCGCACAAAGAGAGTTGAAACAAGCCCAGGCCAGATTGGAACAGCTGTTGATCGTCAAGAATTACCATAAGGTCGCCGCCCCAGTAAGCGGCATAATAGCAGAAAGGCTCGTTGACCCTGGAGATACCGTAAAAAGCGGAGACGTGCTGTTGGTGATCTCGAGGCAGGATAACGTCAAGGTCAAAGGCACTATTACAGAAGCCAATTACCCTAAAGTTAAACTTGGTCAAAATGTTTATATTAAGGTAGACGCGTTTCCCGAACAAGATTTTACTGGCAAAGTAAATAGAATAAGCCCTACTTTGGACCCCATCACGCGGACCGGCGAAGTAGAGGTTAGAATTGCCTCTCAAGGGTTATTAAAGCCCGGGATGTTCGCACGTGTCGAGATAGTGGTCGGAAGCCACGAGGCTCTGGCCGTGCCAAGGGAGGCGGTTAGACAACTTGCAGGAACGGGAGAGTGGTACTGTTTCGTCGTGTCCGATAACGTAGCACAACAACGCCCCATAAAGCGCGGCGCTGAACAGGGCAATTGGATAGAGATAACCGAAGGGATCGGTGAATCTGATCTCGTGATAACGACCGTCGTGAGGCAGCTCTCCGACGGCGTGCCTGTGGAGGTGGCAACACAGTGAACCTGCCGGAACTTGGCGTCAAAAGACCCGTAGCAACGCTCATGGCCTTCATGGCCGTGCTTCTCCTTGGAGCGGTTTCTTTTATAGGGCTGAAAGTCGACTTACTCCCCGAGATTGAACCTCCTGTCATCATGGTGATAACTACGTGGAGTGGTGCTTCTGCCAGTGACATCGAGCAAGAGGTAACAGAAGAGGTAGAAGACCGCCTCGCTACCATTCAAGGCATAGACGAACTTACCTCTGTGTCAGCGGATGGAGCGTCTGTGGTTATTCTCCGTTTCAAGTGGGACGAAGATTTAGACGCCAGGATGGGAGATGTGCGCGATGAGGTAAACCTTATAAAGCGCAGGCTGCCCGATGACGCAGACGACCCGGTAATCAGGCGCATATCATCCAATGCCCTTCCTATCATGCTTATAGTATTCACTGCAGGCCCTACTTATCCCGGGCTGTATCACTTTGTGGATAACGACGTTAGCGAAGCAATACAGCGCATTTCAGGCGTGGGCGACATCTCGGTTTTTGGCGGCGAGCGCAGAGAGATAAAGATACTCTTTGACCTCGATAGGCTTAACGCTTACAATCTCTCACCTCAGCAAGTAGCAGACACCCTTCAAAGGGAACATTTCAATCTTCCCGCCGGAACGTTTAAGGAGGGGCTCACCGAATACCAGATCCGAGTGCCCGGACGCTTTCAAACCCCCCAGGCCATGGGCAACGCTATTGTCGGTACGTACAAAGGTAAGCCCGTTTACTTAAAAGACGTGGCCACCGTGGAAGACGGATACAGAGAGCGCCCTACCTTCGGTTGGGCGAACCAAAGACAATCTGTGGTTATGCAGGTAACAAAAAATACAGACGCTAACACGGTACAAGTGGCAGGTGATGTCCTAAAACGATTAGAAGAACTGAAAGCTACAATATTTCCTAACGATGTTGATTACCTTATAGGGTATAACCAGGCAGATTTCATAAAGCGCGCCGTATGGCAATTGGCAATCACCCTTTTCCAGGGCATGGCTCTCGTGGCTGCCGTGACATATATTTTCTTGAGAAGGATTCCAGCTTCCGTAGCTGTATGCGGAGCAATACCTTTCTCTCTGATCATAACCTTTATAGCCATGCGCCTCTTAGGTTACACGGTTAACCTGATGACGCTATCAGCTTTGACCGTGGCAAGCGGCATGGTTGTCGATAACGCCATAGTCACCACCGATCAGATCATTTTCCACATAGAAGAAGGAGAGCGACGAAAGACAGCCTCAATGCTAGGCGCAAGCGAGGTAGGAGGCGCTCTCACTGCTTCGACACTGACGACGCTTTCAGTGCTCTTGCCTCTTGTGTTTATTACTGGGCTGGTGGGAATTTTCTTCTCCTCACTATCGGTGGTAATGGGCTTAGCCATAGCGGCATCCCTTGTAGTATCTTTGAGTTTTGTGCCGATGATAGGGGGACAATTTTTCCATCACCATGCGGATACGCGTCGCATTCACAAGTTTATAGAGCAATCCTTAGAGTGGCTTGAAGACCACTATCGAATGTTGCTTGGCGGCGCACTTGCCAACAAAGGTAAGGTAGTCGTGGCAGCAGCAGTTCTTCTAATCCTCACAGTGGTAGGTTTTACACGCGTTGGGACAGAACTCGTGCCCAGATCCGACTCGGGGTCTGTGCGCGCGAGCTTCCGCCTGCCGGAAGGAACCCGCATGGAAGAAACAGAACGGGTCGCCAAGGACATGATGACCTATGCCACAAAAAACGTTCCAGAGGCGGAAACGGTTTACATATACGGCGGAAGCAGCGGCGGAGGCATGAGCGCAATAAGAGGTGAAGGTTCAAACACGGGTAGTGTAGGCGTTCAGCTCGTCCCCAAGGGAGAAAGAGACCGTTCGGCCTTCGCCGTTGTGGCACAGTTGAGGCAGCAATTCAGTCAAATGCCCGGCTTTGAGGCCTTGAGTGTTAATGTAGCTTCGCCTATTATGATGGGTGGGAGCAGTAAGCCGATCGTCATAGAGCTTTACGGCGACAACATCACCGAATTGCTCTCCTACGCCGAACGCATCCAAGAAAGGGTGCAAAACATACCCGGGGCCGTTGACGTGGAGATAGCGCAAAAGCCAAACCGACCTGAAATATGGGTAGAAGTTGATAGAGAAAGGGCAGCGCTCTTAGGGGTCACCACCAGCAATGTAGCTCAAGCATTGAGGGCATACTATTACGGCATAGAATTTGATGAGGATTATTGGGAGGGTGACGACAACTACGAGATATGGGCGCGTCTCGACCCAACCCAACGTCACTCTTGGGATACGTTAGAAAAATTGCTCGTGCCCTCGGTTACAGGCGAAATGGTCCGCCTTGCGAATATAGCAAAACCTGCCGAGGCCTTTGGTCCTCCTGAAGTCAACAGGAAAAACCGCCAGCGCTACGTAACAATCGAACTCGACACAGAGGGTCGCTCCTTGGGAGAAGTAGCAGCAGACGTAGAGAAAGTCCTTTCGGAAGTAGAGTTAAAACCAGGCATGAGGACTGCCATATCTGGCGACGTAGAAGATCTCAGGGAAACGTTTATCCAAATGGCAGCTTTAATACTGTTAGGGATAATCCTCGTTTATATGGTCATGGCCGGACAGTATGAAGCCTTCTTAGACCCCTTCGTGATAATGTTTAGCATTCCTTTTGCATTGACAGGTGTCGTCTTTGGGCTTTTAGTCACACGCGTTTACCTTTCGTTGCAGGCTCTTCTGGGGATAGTCATGCTGGTTGGAATTGTCGTAAACAATGCCATAGTACTGGTAGATTACATCAACCTTTTGAGGGCGCGAGGTTCACGCCTATACGATGCCCTGCTTGAAGGTGGCAAGCGGCGTTTACGTCCAATATTGATGACTACGCTCACTACGATTTTTGGGATGCTGCCCATGGCTTTAAGTCGCGGTGAAGGTGCGGAGATATGGAGGCCGCTGGCAGTATCAGTTATAGGAGGATTATTGCTTTCTACACTGGTAACGCTTATCCTAGTGCCTGTAGTTTACAGTTTAGTGGAGGAAAAGGTCAGGAGAAAGAAGCGCTTCGTCGAAGCTAAGGAGGGAGCTCAGGCTTGAAGATGCTCTGGGTCATCTGCAACGAAAGTATAGCCGAAGACGTAAGGGATGTCTTAGAGGGAAACGGCGTCTCAGGATACACCATATGGAGAGAAGTGCTTGGAGCGCACATAGGTCATAAAACGCATTGGGGAGACGCGATATTTCCCGGCCACAATTGGACCTTCATGACAGTAGACGAGGAAGAACATATAAATGGCGTGATACAGCGCCTCAGGGAGATGAAAAGAGAAGACCGTTACCATAGAGCCGGCATAAAGGCTTATATACAGGATGCGGATGCGGCCGTCTGAGAGGGGTGTCAATCCCCCTCTCCTTCTTCGGTCAAAAGCCTCAAAGGAATGGGCTTTGCAGGGGGACGAAAGGTGCCGGGGTTAAGTTTTTCCAACGGTACGCCTGTAGCGCGCGATATCTCGCGCAGGACGATCTCCCTGCAGCCCCTTCCCTGGCACGGTCCCATCCCTACGCGGAGCAGTCTCTTTATCTCGTCGAAAGTGGCATAACCTGCCTCTATGCACTTCCTAATCTCCTCAAGTGTAACCTCTTCGCATCTACAGATGATTATGTCATCATCCATGAGGTTTTACCCCTATCGCCCTTATGTCTAATATGAGGTCTTTCGGCACCGCCACATGCACCACCAGGGTCCTGTCGCGCTGTGGCTCTTGAACCCTTATGACCATCCCTTTAGCCACTATATCCCCCACCCTGTTCAAGCAGTCCACTTCCATGCCATCTTCGGGACGGGGAAGCATTTCGTAAGGAAGCTTCATCAGCGCTTCATCATCACCCCCGTAGGTGAGATCAACTACAAAGCAGGCCAGACCAGGGCATTTTGCTACGCACATAGCACACCCTGTGCACTTGGCGAAATCGACTTTGGGGAGGTCGTTTATGTCCTCGAACGACAAGACCGCCCCTGTGGGGCAGCTCGTATGGCACGGGTCACACGGTATGGGTTGAGGGCACTCTATTATTACAAGGCCTCCCCTTTTGCTCTCCCAAAGCTCCGCTGGCGGTGCGGCGGCTTTCGCCATCTCCCGCGTCAAAACGCCGCTCGCAAAGTCATCGAACTTCAACGCTTCTTTCCTCCCATGTTTCGATCATGACCTTGAATGTGCCTGATCTCGCCTTGCTCCCAGCTTCGCCGCCGCGCAAGACGTCAAGGCGCCTCCAATACTCCCTCAATCTCTCTTTGAAGGCTTCTTCGTCGACATGCCCGAGGGAATGTGCGGAAGCCAAACCAGCTATACGCCCTTCCACCATGGCCGTAGATGCTTCTTCTATCCCGGCCGCATCCCCAGCTACCCACACGTCGGGACGAGACGTGCGCATCGTTCTGTCCCTCACGGCCACATGGCCTGCCAGCTCCGGTACATAACACATCTCACATCCAGCCTGCCAGAGGAGCTCGCACGTAGGGGTGAGGCCCACGGCCATGCATATGACGTCGCATTCGATGAACCTCTCGTCTCCCACAAACTCGCCCTTCTCGTTTACAGCCTGGATGACGGCGCCCTCTACAGCGTTCTCCCCGATCGCTCGCTTCACCGTATGGCGCAAATATATGGGCACGCCCAAACGGCGCACCTTGGCGGCGTGCACCCAATATCCTCCTACCTTGGGCGCAAACTCCACAATGGCAGCCACGTCAACGCCAGCCTGAAGTAATTGATAGCTCACGATGAGGCCAATGTTCCCAGCCCCCACCATGAGGACCCTCTTGGCAGGCTTTACACCATAGACGTTCATGAGAGTCTGCACAGCACCGGCTCCGTAAACGCCGGGAAGGTCGTTGCCGGGGAAGGGGATGAGCTTTTCAAGCGCTCCGGTAGCTACGATGACCTTCTTGGGTTTTACCTTGAAGTATCGCTCCTCCCCGACCATACATGTGACAACGCCATCGCGATAGTAGCCGAGGGCAGAGCAATTGGTAAAGACTTCTACGCGGTCGCCAAAGCGTTCGAGCTCATCTATCAAGATCTTCGCAATCTCGACGCCGCGCGTGCCAGCATGTTCCGCAGCGGACCCGAAAAATTTATGCGTCTGCTTGATAAGCTGCCCTCCCAGGGCAAGGTCTTCGTTCACTACTACCACATGGCAGCCGAAGGAAGCAGCCTCAACGGCGGCTGAAAGGCCGGCAGGCCCTCCACCTATCACTAACACATCGGGAGTACGCAAAATGATCACATCCCCTCGCGCAACATGCCGTTACCGTGCTGAGTTTCCACTTGCATCCCCTCACGTAGGGGCGTGATGCAGGTCCTGACGTTTGGCATGCCATCTACAACCATAAAACAGGAGGAGCACTTCCCTATGGCACAAAAAAAGCCTTTTGGCCGCCCCTTCTTTGGCATGTAGCGCAACACTTTAACACCATTGGCGTGGAGCGCAGCAGCGATGGGCTCCCCTTCGAAGCCATCCATTTCCCTGCCGTCAAAGGTGAACTTCACCTTACGGCCATGCTTGAACTCCAGTATCGGGTGCTTCTCCACCAGCTCCATGTCCCATCCTCCAAAAGAAATAACCATTGCTTTGCTTACCTTCAAGAACCACTCGGCTCACCCGGCAGGACGCATGCCACAACCTTGATAATCTGCCTAAACGGTTACCATATTGTCGCCTACATGGTGCCCTCGTATCTAAACTTGACGCACGCATGATAGATCATATTCCCAAGATCTACAATGTCGAAGACGGGAAGTCCCACAGCCTCCTGAACACTTTTTGAGAATGGCGGCATGTTAGTGCACTCGAGTACAATAGCACCAACCTCAGGATTTCCAGACACAAGCCTCTTTGCAGCTTCTATGTGTTCCTGCCTCGCCTTATCTGTATCCATTTCCACGCGGTCTCCCAATACGACTGAGCTGAAATGTCCGCCTTGGAGGCCGGCAAGGGCTATAGGAACGCTATCGGCCCCTACCCCTTCAAGATGTCTCTGGGTCAGCGCTTCGCTATTCACCGTGAGTATTCCCACCTTCTGGTCGGGCTTGAGCATTCTATGCACCAGCGGCACCATCATCAAAGAGGAGGTAAAGAGCGGAACGTTTACCGCCGCTGCCATATCCTTTTGAAACATCGCCAAGAAGCCACAAGAAGTGGTGATGGCACGGGCTCCTTTCATCTCAAGTTTTTTAGCAGCATCGATGAAGGGTTCAAGAAGGCTTATATCTCCCTCGTTTACGACCCTATGAGGCGAAGCCCCCTTAACGATCTTATATACTACAGGAAAGCCCCACGTGGAAGCATTTCCCACATCCCCCGGAATCCTGGGGAAATGAGTCTCAAGCACAATGATCCCCATTCTGAATCCATATACGCTCTTGCCGCCCTTTGCAATCGCCACGAAACCCCTCTCCATCAGCTTTCCGCGGCGTCCTGAGAGGCGCGGTTGTCTGCCGCCTTTTTGATAGCGAAATGTTTCAAGATCGCGCAAAGCGCTATCAAAAGCACCACGCCGATTGCCGCTATTTCAGCTGGTACACCTGGAGTAACCAGAAAGGCTATCAATATACCGGACACCACAAAGACCAAAGCTCTCCGAAAGGGTCCAAGTTTTCTGAAGAAATAACCGGCTATGCCGCTTGCCAGAAGCGCACAGGCAGCGCCAAGAAGTATTATGAGGGTTAAAATCTCCCACACGGAGCCCTTTAGGAGGAGGGCCTTGTTATACATGAAGATATAAGGGACTATAAAACCCACAATAGCAAGCTTGGCCGCTTCAAAACCGGTTTTCATCGGATCGGAACCGGCGATGGCAGCTCCGCAATAGGCGACAATGCAGACAGGAGGGGTTACTTCTGCTAGTATGGCAAAATAAAATACGAAAAGGTGAGCGCTCAACACATCTACACCCATCGCCAATAGAGCGGGCCCACCTATAGTGATGGCTATAATGTAGGCGGGCGTGCAAGGTAGTCCCATCCCCAAGATTATGGAAGTCACCATGATCAAAAGCAGGGCCGGCAAAAGCATTCCCCCAGACCAGCTGGTGATCACCGAAGCTATCCCTAAGCCCAAGCCCGTGTGGGTGACGATACTCACCACCATTCCCGCTCCTGCACAGGCTATGGCTATCATTATCATATTCCTGCCGCCCAATTCCAAGGCAGAAAGTAGCTTTTTAGGCGTCATCATCGTTTCTTTCCTGAAGAAACTTACACCCAAAGCGAGCAATATAGCATAAAAGGCGGCCATAAAAGGCGAATAACCCTTAACCAAGAGATAGACCAGCCCAATGGCGGGGAGCAAAAGATAAGCATCGCGTGCGATCTCTTTCCATGAAGGCACCTCCTCCGGAGGTATCCCTCTGAGATTGTGCTTTAAAGCCACAAAACGAACGGTCAGGCTCAAAGTCATATAATAAAAAACCGCCCCTAACAGCGCAGCAGCGCATATCTTTATATAAGAGATGCCCGTCAACTCTGACATGACAAAGGCCCCGGCTCCCATCACGGGAGGCATAATAAGCCCTCCAGTGGAGGCTACGGCCTCAACTGCTCCGGCGAATTGCGGCCTATATCCTATCCTCTTCATCATGGGTATGGTGAACGTACCAGTGGCATACACGTTGGCTGCGCCTACGCCGCTTATGCTGCCGAAGAGGCCGCTGCTTATGACGGCTATTTGAGCGGGTCCACCTGGGCTTGTGCCGGCCACTCGAGAGGCCACCTTGGTGAAGAATTCCCCCATCTTGGTAGTCTCAAGAAAAGCTCCGAGGATGACGAAAAGGGCAACGAAGGTAGCAGACACCCCAGTAATAGCGCCGTATATGCCAGCATCGGTGATAAGATACTGCATCTCGACAACCCTGGATAGTGCTATGGGTTTGCTGTAGAAGATGCTCGGGAGGTGCGGCGCCGCATACAAATAAACAACGAAGGCTCCCACTAAGATCGCCATAGCTGGCACCACTGCGCGCCTTATGGCTTCCAGGAGCATGAGAATGTTGAGGATTCCCAAAAATAGCTCGAACGACGTCACAGGATCCACAAACTCAAACCTCATGTTGAGGGTCTCATTTGCAACTATGAGATAGATCGGCGGAATTGCAGAAAGAACCGCCAAGAGAGCGTCTAAAGCTGTGAACCTATCTTTGGGCGATTTCTTCGTGGCAGGATACAGAAGGAACGCCACAGGCAAAAGGAAGAAGAGATGAATTCCCCGTTGTACGCGCGGCTGCATAATACCGGTAGCGGCGGTATAAAGCTGGAAAAGGGCGGCGGCCACAAGCCAGCCGCCCACCACCCATCTTCGCCATCCTTCAAGCCGTCTCATCTACCAGCAACACCCCTCACTTCATATAGCCAGCTTCTCTATAGTACTTCTCAGCGCCTGGATGAAGAGGGATTGCCACGTCCTTCCAGCCTCTTTCAGGAATAAACGTCTTGAGCGGCTCATGGATGGCATGGACTTGTTCTACATTTTCGCAAACAATCTTGGTAATGATATAAACCACAAAGTCGGACAGATCTTTGTTTGCAATTATTTCGTTGCCGCCTGCCACAGCCAGGACGTCAGCGTTCTGGTCTTTATAAGTGCCCGCCGGAATTATACATTTGCCAGATTCTCTCGATATTGTTCCGAGTTTTTTGCTAAGCTCGTCCACGCACTCTTCGGATACAGGCAATAGCGTCGTATCTCTGGAAAAAGACATCTCCGTTATGGCGGCAGCTGGGAGAGCCAGGTAAGTTGCAACGAAATCTACGTGATGGTCCTGATAAAGGCTTACCATGTCGGCGTATACGGCATTAAAGACTTTGCCGCCAGCCCCCTCTATATCCTTCAGAGAAATGCCGTAAAAGCTCAAGATGAACTCCGTAAGTACGAGATCAGAAGTGCCTTTCATGGGAGCAGCTATTTTTACGGCCTTGCCGCTTTTAACCATCTGAGATAAATCTTCGACGCTCTTTACCCCAGTTTCTTTGGCAGCTACAAAGTGCAGGTAAGAAATCCCAAAAATACCTCCGATGGCTCTTATGTTAGGATAAGATTCTTTATAAACAGGCGGTATGCCGTTGTAGGCCATTTTGTCTACCCATGGAACACCCCAGCCCAACTCACATTCGCCGCTCGATACTCTTACCGGATTTACGACACCGCCGCCGGGGATGACTTTTATGGCTATCTTCGGCTCTTTCTCGTTGATCAGGCGCGCTATGCCACCAGCTTGAGTATACCAACCACCACCCACGCCGCCAGCAATCCACGTGAGCGTTGTCGGTTTTAACTCCTCCGCCGCAAAAGTCGGCAACGCCCATAAACAGGCACAACAGACAATCACGACTGCAGTTAAAGCTTTAATGTACTTCCTCACCGCGCTTCCCCCCTTTTTCTTGGCTAATCTTTACTTGAACCAACAGCTACTGCAAAAACCCCAACTCGACCAGGGCCCCTTTAACCACCTCCTTGACCTCCGGGTTCGCCTCCATTAGAGGAAGCCTCAAACCACCTACAGCAAAGCCGAGCATATTCAGAGCTGCCTTCACCGGTATTGGGTTCGTCGTCACGAAGAGGGCTTTCATAAGGCCAAAAAGCTCGAGATGAAGCTTCGAAGCTTTTTCTACATCCCCTCCAACAAAGGCGTCTACCATCTCCCTCATTTGAGCGCTCGCCACGTTAGAAGATGTGCTGACTACACCATAGCCACCGATCGCCAAGATGGGCAGGGTAAGAGAGTCGTCGCCGGAATAGACGAAGAAATCCACATTCGCCTCCTTTATAATCTTGGCGACTTGATCCAAGTTGCCGCTGGCCTCTTTGACAGCCACTACGTGAGGCACTTTAGAAAGGGCAATTGTCGTGGAGGCCTCCAAATTGCAGCTCGTCCTGCTCGGCACGTTATAGAGCATCATGGGTAAGCCCACCTCTTCGGCAATCACCTTGAAATGTCTGAATAAAGCTTCTTGAGGGGGTTTGTTGTAGTAGGGCACAACAGCCAAGATCCCATCCACGCCGCATGACTTAGCCATCATGCCCATCTCTACGGATGCTTTTGTGCTGTTAGTTCCCACTCCGGCGATGACCGGAACGCTCACTGCCTTCTTTACAATCCGAAACAGCTCGCATTTTTCCTCAGCCGAAAGGGTCGGAGATTCCCCGGTGGTGCCGGAGACCAATAGGGCCGTCGTCCCCTCATTGACCAACCTCTTCGCCAAGAACGCAGCTTGCTCATAATTCACATTGAGATGCTCATCGAACGGCGTCACCATCGCAGTGACGAGTCTTCCCCACTCCTTCAAAATCCCCACTCCCTTCATTTTCGACAGACTATCAGTTTAAGTGCCTCGTCATTGCCTCAGCCTTGCGAAATCGCGCCGGGCTCAATTCCGCAATATCCAGCTCGGCCTTGCGCCCACAGACCAAATCGGCCAGCAATTTCCCCGTTACTGGCGCCAGAGCGATGCCGTCCCCCTCGTGACCGGCCGCGACGAAAAAACCAGGGTTTTGGGGGTCCTCCCCAAGAACGCACTTCCCGTCCCTGCACGCCGGCCTCAAACCGGAGAAACTCCTAATGATGCGCACATTTGCGAGCGCCGGAAAGAGCGAAACAGCTTTGGCCGATATGGCCTCTATGGCTTCATGGGTCGTGCCCTTGTCAAAGCCGACATACTCCCTCGTGCTGCCTATGAGATAATTGCCGTTACAAGTCCTCGACAAGGCAAAGCCGAGCCCCAACCTTTCAGCGCGCTCATCCCTCGGGAGGTCGGGTATCAGCTTGGAGACGATATACTCGGAGTCCCAGACATTCGTCTCTCCGAAGGGATGTATGGGTTCTGTGACGACGATCTGCCCTCTTTTCGGTTCTATGGGCAGGGGAAGGTCCACTAAAGAGGCTACGCGGGGAGCCCAAACGCCAGCCGCATTCACCACCACGTCAGAGAAGTATGGACCACCTTCTGCGGTCGTCACTTTCCAACTGCCCCACGCAGTCTTGGCGACAGATGTCACCTCTGACCTCCTTTTGAAAGCCATGTCGGCCCTGGTGCCCGCTCGCAAAAGAGCGAACATGACGCGCAGCGGATTGACCTGAGAGTCATCGGGACTATAAGTGGAGGCCACCACGGAGTCGCTAACAAAAGGTTGCTTGGCCTTAGCCTCTTTTTTACTCAAAATTTCCACATTCAGGCCGAAGGATTTCTGCTTTGCCACAAAGTCTTTCATTATAGACAGATGTTCCGCCTTCTCGATGATTATCATGCCGCCTCGCGTCTCGAATTCCAGATCCTCACCCAGCTCTGCCTGTAAGGAACGATAAATATCCAGGCTCACAAAGGCCATCTCGAGGGAAAGCCCTGGTGTCTTGGACTGAAGGAGGATCATCTCGTCACACGCCCCAGAGGTACCGCTCCCTGCGTAGTTGCGCTCCAACACGAGCACGCGCTTCCCGGTCTTAGTGAGATAATAAGCGCAGGAAAGGCCTATTATGCCGGCTCCTATTACTATGGCGTCATACTCATCTTCTCTGCTCATACAAACCCAGCGCCCACCTTTTCCCGTATTCTTACTTTGCTTCAGGATAATAGAGATGCCAATATGCTCTTACGTCCTCTATAAGGCTGTCCATATGGCGAATCATGCTCGCTTCTGCTTCTTTGGGGTCACGTTTCTTCAAGGCATCAAAAATCTGTAGGTGGGAAGTCATATAAGGAGCACCGACTTGACTGCGGATATATTCAAATAGCTCTGACTGTTGTCCTGATAGCGAAATAATTTTATAAATATTATCCAGAACCTTATTGCGAGAAGCCGCAGCTATGGCACGGTGGAAAGCTATGTCCGTATCCGTTACGCTTTCGCTGCGCTCGTGAAGCGCCCTTTGCTGGCTTAGAATCTCCTCTAATTTTAAAAGCTCGCCCTCTGTGATATTTTGAGCTGCCAAGCGAGCTGTGGCACTTTCTACGACCTTTCTGGCCTCGAGAACCATGAGGAAGTCCTCCAGCGTTTCGGTATCTATAAGCCTGTTTAGTTCCTCCTGATAACGCTTTCTCCGCTGCAGCTCCTTGGCGATGCGTATGGCCTCCATCCCCTGGGGCGTAATGACTCTGCCCTTTAACTTTTCTTTTCTCAAGTAGCCAAGTTTCTCCAGCCGATTCAGCATGCGACCTATAGTGGCAGGGCTGACGGATACGCCCCTTTTCTCAAGCAGCTCAACCAGGTTCCACGACCCTATGGGTTCGCTCCCATTTGAGACTATCTCTAATATCGACAGTGCCTTTTCATCTGTAAAAAGTTCCACAGTTACCCTCCTACAGTAAAATTACTACTCATCACATGAGTAGCATATAATGATGTAATCCATTTTGTCAATACCCCGAGTTGCCTCACTTAAAATCAAAGCGAAACGGATTCGTTGCCTCACTTAAAAATCAAAGTGAAATTATCATTCCCCTTGAGGGGGGGAGATAAGGTGAGGATATACTGAACCCCTGAGAGCATGGTGGACTTGCCCCGGTTTAACGGACACCCTGTTAGTTGGAGATACAATTCAAGAGGGAGGGGTGTTTCTGATGCTCAAAGACAGGCCAATGTATTCTTTAGGAGTTTTAGGGCTCGAGGCAGTGAGGTTGGTTAAAGAGAGTGGAAAGCCTATACTCCAGATATCTCGAGATCTGGGTGTCTCTGTGAAATCGCTCAAACGTTGGGTGAAACAGCAAGAGATCGATTCCGGTACTCCTAAGGCCTTACCACTTCTGAAGCGATGCGAATTGAGGAAGCTTGCGCGCTTAAAAACTGCATCCTTCGAATTGAACGGGAGATATAAAAAGGGCGCGCACCTTTTTGCGCATGAGACGGACGAAAACTCCAGTCATATTTTCGTTTATAGAGGAAGAGAAGGCGGCCTTACCCTATTGCCAAATAGTTTCGCGTTCTGGGGGTCTCCACCAGCGGATATTATGATTGGCTAAAAGCGCAAGAGTTAGATCATACGATACAGGATTGGATCCTCCTCAGGTTTATCAAGGAGATCCATGAAAGAAGCCTCAGTGCTAGGTGAGCACCGAGGATCCATGCTAAAGCTTCCATTTAAGTTTGACATCCACTGCTCGAGGAAGAGGGTGGCCAGACTCATGCAAGAGGCAGGAATAAAAGACACACACATAGTAAGCGTCAAGGATGTACCAACAAATGTCCCCAAACGTCCTATCTACCCTGACCTCGTCGAGAGAAACTTCGAGGCAGACGCGCCCAATACACTCTGGGTAGGCGACATAACGCAACACCCCACAAGCGAGGGCTGGCTATATTTGGCCGTAGTGTTGGATGCCTTTTCCAGAAAGGTAATCGGTTTCTTTTAGGTAGCCGTATAACGTCTGAATTGGCCGTAGGCGCTTCAGGTATAGCAATTAAACGCAGACGCCCTCATAGAGGGGTGATTCACCACTCAAGACCTGAGGTTTTCAATATACCTCTATCGTCTTCACCGACAGGGTGAAAGAGGCTGGCATATTGGGCTCCATGGGCTTTGTCGGAGATGCGCTTGTACTTGCAGTAGCTGAAAGCTTTTACGCTACACTCAAGGCTAGATTGCTCGGGCAGGAACAAGTTGGCCAACACGAGAAGAGCTTAAAAATGCCGTCTTCGAGTACATCGGGGTAGGTTGCAAAGGATTAGGCGACATTCGACGCTCTGGCGCTTAAGCCCAGATGAATTTGAGCGGAGGTGGTTTGACGAACACGAAAAGTCAGAAGCAGCTTAAAGGCTAAGTTTGAAAGTGTCCAGTAAAGTGGGGCAACTCCAAACAGCGCCCTGGACCGCTTGGCCAATGCCAGCTACCAGATCGTCATCAAAGGTACCAGTTACCTGGAGAGGCTTTCCCCACGCCGCAGGAAGGAGGCGTTGACTACCATGAACACAATGTGATAAAAAGCATTCAACCGGGTGGGTCAATGTCTGTGGTGAAGAGTGGATCATGGATAGTGGCGATTGACAGAAATAACCCTGACTCAACCTTGCCTTTGGGCAGCACAAGATAAAGCCCAACATATAACACCTCCTATCAATATAAGACCAGCGCTTGCTATATATCCATAAGATAACGAGCACGTTTCTGAAAGGTAATAGCCCATCAATGGACCAACAGCAGCTCCGGCATCAATCCATGTCGCATAGACCGGCAAGAACCGGCCAGGCGTGCGTCCGGCAATGTCACCGGCCCACCCATCAAGTGCCACAGCGCATGCAGTACCTGAACAGAACAACACAACCAAAGACAGGACTATCACGAGAAGTCCACGCGCGCTCGACAATACAAACAACATCATTACAATTGCCAAATAACCAGCGACCAAAGCTAAAGAACGTCCCCAACGGTCGGTACACCAACCTAACAGAGGACCAAGCAAGAAATCTATTACCCATCGCGTGCTCAACAATAGCCCTGATAATGCCCCTGCGCCAAGCACCCAACAATTTAAGGCTATTCGATCCCCCAACCGTGTGGTCACGAGCAAACCTACTGTGGAGGTCACAATCCCGCTAGTTACAAAGTATAAGCTCGCAGCGCATATACAAACTACCCATTCTTCGTGTCCTTCAGGTATCCACCCTGTTGCCGCTCGGAGCAAATCACGATTAACGCCTTCCTCTTTAGCGGGTGCACCCCACTGCCCATTTGCAGCAGGCGGCAATGAACCTATGATGGCACCCAACACCGTCGCGACCGATAGCCAAAGTGCTGCCATCTTAAAGCCCACTATGTCGGCCAAATAGCCACCCACTACCATACCAGCCAAGCTTCCCAATCGATACATCCCTGTAAACAATCCCATGTGGGAGGCGCGCTGCCCAGGCGCACTCTCGGCCAGCACGGCTGCTTGTCCACCCAAGCGAAGGAGCGACCAACAAAGCCCCCACAGCCCTCTGAGTAACAGGAGTATCGGCACAGATCCAGTACGTCCATATCCGAAGGTTGTGATCACTGTCAGCCATAGTGCCGCTGTAAACACCGTGTTCCAGCCCAAACATGAACCGAGCCAACCCGCAACAGTATTAGTGAAAAGGCGTACCCATCGGTTGAGGCTGAGCAACCATCCAACCATTATCAAGCTGACGCCAGCCTCTCGATAGTGCACAGGTAAAGCGGCGTAAAGGAAGGAATCCCCAAGTATTGCTAACGCTACTAAGGCACCTGTAAAAGCAGTTCGTTTATATGATACCGCCCATTCTTTTATAGACGTCTGCATAGCTTAGTCTTCGAGCCTCTAAAGTACCTCTATAGCCTATCTTTTTACCTGAGGACTTGTCTTGTCTACAAAACCCATGGTAACACTCTCCGTTCTTTTTTGCTATTTAGACGAGCTGAGGGCGAATGAAAGCGAATTAGTGGCTTTCCAACAACCTCATTGGAAGCAAAAACGTAATAAAAGGGGAAGCCAGAAATTCAGGAAAAGGCGTAATTTCGAGGGCTATCATGACACAGCAAGAAAACAGTCCGACGCTCCTAAATCGAGCACAAAAAAATCCCGACACAGCACAAACCCGGTCGGGACAAGGAATGGTGGCGAGACCCGGAATTGAACCGGGGACACGCGGATTTTCAGTCCGCTGCTCTACCTACTGAGCTATCTCGCCATCACTAAAACTAAAATGGCGGGGCTGACGGGACTTGAACCCGCGACTTCTGGCGTGACAGGCCAGCGCTCTGACCAGCTGAGCTACAGCCCCAAACCTACTGTTGTTGGTGGGCGGAATAGGGTTCGAACCTATGACCCCCTGCGTGTAAGGCAGGTGCTCTACCCCTGAGCTATCCGCCCAACGTAAATCAAGTATATCCGCCACTCAAAACAATGTCAACAGCTCTGGAGAGGGCTAAAGGTCCGGAAAGGGAGAGAGGCGCAAGAGAGAAGATATCTCCTCTTGCGAATAGAGCCTACCCATGTCGATACCGGGGCATCTCTTGGCTTGGGCCTGCCAAATTCTTCTGCTTGTCAAAATAGACGGCCAGAACGGATATAAAGCGCATTGGATCGGACGAACCGGATAGATGGAGCAACTGTTATCTTGAGGATTTAAAAACGCACAATCACCATTGGGGCGCTCGCGCAAACTGTGGCGCCCCAAACGACTAATGACGCAAAGCCTGTAAAACTCCTCCTCGGAGATGCCCAAATAGTCGGATATCTTTTTGCCTTCCTCGGGAGAAAACCAGACAGCCCCAGGCTCTCCGCGGCAACAGCGACCGCATCGTATGCACTCAAACTTTAAGCCCTCGTGCCACCAAGGTTTGTCTTCAGTTCCTCGTAAAGGAGGCGCCACAAGCCTACGCCTCCTCCCTCGGCAAGCTGGGTCGCGGCCATTTCCCAAGACAGATCCTCCAATGGACCGAAGGGGCGACCGGAAGCACCCCCAAGGCCTCTAACTCCGTCGCGCATGTCCTTCCACAACATCCCCAATAGGAGCCCCTCGAACTGCTGACACGTCTTTTTAAGGCGTTCTTCTTCCGAATGGCTATCGCCCGCCAAAAAAGAGGAACCAATACCGCTAACGATCACATGACCACCAGCTCTCCGTGCAAGGCTCCGGCCTGATCTATAGCCTGAAGGATCGTAATGATGTCCCTCGGCGTAGCCCCTATGGCGTTCATGGCCTTCACCAGTTCATCCACAGTGGATGAGGCCGGCAGAGAGACGAGCTGCCCCGCTCCCTCGGTAACGGCAACACCGGTGCGCGGCACAACTGCCGTTACTCCTGTGCCAAAGGGTTCAGGCTGCACCACCTCGGGGGCTTCCACTACGCGCACGGTCAGGTTGCCATGAGCAACGGTGACAGCGCTGATGCCCACCTGGCCGCCCATTACCACAGTGCCAGTGCGCTCGTTGACTACTACCCTGCCAGGGACATCGGGGGTAACCTCGAGCTGTTCCACCTGGGCAATAAAGGCAGTTGGATTGGTAACATATCGCGGCGGGACTGCAACCTCCACGCGTCCAGCATCGGCAGGGCGCGCAACACCGCCATATCGCTCGTTTATAGCATTTGCAATGCGCTGGGCCGTCGTAAAGTCGGGCTCCTCAAGGAGCAGCGAGATCCAGTTGCTTTGGACGAAATCCATAGAGACATCGCGCTCGACTATGGCACCGCCAGGGATGCGGCCTGTCGTAGTCACATTTTTCGTGACCCTCGCAGCGGCACCGCCCGCGACGAAACCGCCCACGGTGACTGGTCCCTGCGCCACGGCATAAACTTTGCCGTCGGCGGCCTGCAATGGAGTCTGAAGTAATACACCACCTTCAAGGCTCTTCGCGTCACCCATAGCGCTCACCACTACATCCACGGTTTGTCCTTGGCGCACAAAGGGCGAAAGCTGCGCTGTGGCGGTCACCACAGCCGCATTCCTGGAGCGGATCATCTTTTCGTCCGTAGATATGCCGAAGCTCGTGACCATGTTGCGCATCATGCGAAGTGCCAGTTGGCTCCTATCACCAGTCCCCTGTAGGCCGACGACCAATCCCAAGCCGGTGAGTTGGTTCGACCTGACCCCTTCCACATGAGCCAGCTCTTTGATGCGCACAGTAGGATGAACAGCAGCCGAAGCGAACGGCACTGCAAAAAGCGCCGCCGACATAAAAACGATCGATGCAATCACAAGTCGTCTCATTTCCTTCTCCCCTTAGAATATGGCTTGCAGCAGTTGCGTAAGCAATCCGGGGCGCTGAACACGGCTCAATGTGCCCTTTCCTTCAACAAAAAGCTCGGCATTTGCTACGTTATCACTTCCTATTGTATTGTCAGGGGTAACATCTTGAGGGCGTATAACGCCGCGCAAGTGCAGTTTCAACGTCTCCGTATTCGTGCGAATGTCTCTCACGCCCTCTATCACCAGATTGCCGGTTGGCAAAACTTCCGTCACTAAGCATGTTATCTGCGTCTGTAGTCTATGGGTGCGCTCCGTGGACGCGTCAGCTTCCATATCGCTGGTGGAGCTGGTGCCAAAGCCCCTTATAAAGTCGAGTATTCCAGTTCCGTCGTCTACCTGGTGATTGCTATCCTTTGTAACATCCGTCTTCGCTTCGTCTTTGGTGTTAGTGCGCTCATTGACCACAACAGTGACTATGTCGCCCACGCGCCTGGGGCGCTGGTCGGCATAAAGACTGGCCCCATCCTGCCATAGCGATTGTCCCCAAGCTGGGAGAGCGAGCAAAAATAGCACCGCAAGCGACGATAGCAGCGAAAATCTCTTCACGAGACATCAACCTCCTTCCACCAAAACAAAACCGTCGCCGGCCACTACGCCCACGATGACCTTCTTGGTACGCTCATTTCTCACCTTTACGCCTTCCCCTTTAAAACCGTCTTCCAGAGCTTTCCCCGGCATCTCGACAACCAGCCCACCGGCCTTGTAGACGAGGCGCACGATGGTTCCTCTTTCTACTAAAGGTAAACGCTTGAAGTCATCAACCGTCAGGGCTTCAGCCCTTCTTAAGTCGCGGTTCAGCACACTCCCCAAGATCTCATCGGGCGAAGAGGGGTAACGGCGACTACGAGATAGATTGACCACATCGAGCAGAAGGTCATCGATGGCGACAATCGCACCTCTTTTTAGGTCATGCGCAGCGATCATGGTCGGCTGAGACCAGTGAACCCTAAGGTAAACGATGGAACGATCTCCCGCAGGTCCCTCGAAACGTAACGCCACTCTTTCTTCGGCTGGGCTGATCGACGATGGCGCAACAAGTTTTCCGGCGCCTTTGCCCGAAGCTTCTACCTTTAATCCCCATCGCCAACCGGAAAGGCGCCGCACCGTGCTGGTCCATTCGTCCTCTTTCCTGCAGTGGACCACCTCAGGCATGACGATTTTTACAGCTATGCCGCCCACGCCCGCCCCTTGCAAGCTTTCTAAAATGTCGTCGATGGTGATGACCTCATCGCTCACATCCACCATGGCACGGGATGCCCGATAGGCCACGTCGGCCCTTCCCTGCACTCTGCCCAAGGCTCCCAGCGGTATGCGGACATCGTATACGGAGATCTCGGGCTGCAGTTCGATGGAAAGCAGAGGCTCCTCGCCGCATGACGGCGAGCCCTTGCCGATGAGAGAAAGCGCTATTATCATTCCAATCAACCCGAAAATCCGGAAAACTTTAATCATCTTACGCCTCATCGCCTCAAGTTGTTGGCTATACGGAGCAGCTCATCAGCAGTCTGAATGGTTTTGGAGTTGGCTTCGTATGCCCTTTGAGCGATGATCATGTTGACCATCTCTTCCACAACCTGGACGTTCGCCATCTCAAGTGCCCCCTGAAGGAGCGTTCCCATCCCTTCCTCGCCAGGGTTGTTGAGTATCGGTTCACCGCTCGCTTCCGTCTCTAAAAAGAGGTTCTTCCCGATAGCCATCAAACCGGCCGGGTTTACGAAACGCGCAAGTTCTATCTGGCCGATTTCATCCAAAGCCACTTGGTTGGGCAGGCGCACGGAGACCACCCCAGTCGGGCTTATGATCACTTCCATGGCATCTTCGGGTATAACTATCTCGGGCTCAAGCAGGTACCCGTTAGATGTGACGATCTGCCCGTCGGCATCGATCTTCCAAGAGCCGTCTCTCGTATAGGCAATTGTGCCGTCAGGCATAGTGACCTGAAAAAACCCGTCTCCCTCTATGGCGATGTCCAGAGGGTTAGATGTTATTTGGATGTTGCCGGGGCCCATTAGGCGGTTTGTCCCCACCACGCGCGTGCCAAGGCCGACCTGTATGCCCGTGGGTAGCATGGAATCGGGCTCGACCGGGGCTCCCGGTTCCCGGTCTATTTGATACAGCAGATCTTCGAAATCGGCGCGCATCTTCTTATATCCAGATGTGTTCACATTCGCCAGATTGTTGGAAATCACATCTAAGTTGGTTTGCTGGGCAATCATGCCCGTGGCACCGGACCAAAGAGATCGAATCATTTTACACTCACCTCACACTTAGCCTACACGGCTGAAGGTGCTGATTAGCCTGCCTGTCATCTCATCTTGTATAGTGACGCTTCTTGCGGCCATTTCATAAGCGCGGTTTACCTCTATCATTGCCGTCATTTCCTCCACCACATTGACATTGGCGCGCTCGAGCGCCCCGCGCACCAACCTAACGGCTCCGGTGGGCTGGGGTAAACCCGCTTGAGGGGTAGCCGTTAACAGAGATCTCCCCACCTGGCGCAGATATGTAGGTCTCTCGAAGGCGACGATCTGCAACTGGGCTATCACATCCCCATCCGCCACAACCTGCCCTCGATCGTCTATAAAGCAAGAGATGGCGTCGCCCAAAGCGATAGGACCGCCATCCCCCAAAACCAGCATGCCATCAGCGTTGACAAGCTCACCTGCGGCATTCTTTGAAAAATGGCCTGCTCTCGTATAGAAGGTGTTTCCTGCCGTGTCTTGAACTGCGAAAAAACCCTCTCCATCTATTGCCACATCCAATGGATTGTCAGTCACTTGAATCGGACCGCGTCTGGTTGCCATAGCTGTCTCAGACAGAACGACATTTAAAGCCGCATCGCCCAGCGGCGTGACGCTGGGCGATAAGCCTGGGGCATCTTGTGCGCTTTCCATACGGCTCACCAGAAGCTGAGGGAAGGATTTGTTGACATTTATGCGTCCCCTGAAGCCAGCACTCTCCGCATTGGCTAAATTGTTAGCCACCACATCCAGCGCCTTCTCTTGAACCAGCATTGCTGATGCGCCGGTATATATGCCTCTGTACATAAATAATTCCCCCTCAACCGCGTCTACTTCCCCTTTTGAAGGCCGACATCACGGCTCCCGATCTCTTGAGGTTGTCCAACTCTTCTAAAGCCTTGCCGGTCCCCAGGACCACACACTCGACGGGGTGTTCCGCCACGTATGTGGAAATATGAGTGTGCTCAAAAATCAGCTCTGGCAATCCTTTGAGCAACGATCCTCCGCCGGCCAAAACGATCCCTCTGTCAATAATATCGGCAGATAGTTCCGCAGGGGTTAGTTCTAAGACGTGCCGAATCCCCTTGATTATGGAGAGCACGGAGTCCTCGATTGCCTCCATCACGTCGTCACTCGTCACCTCAACTTGTTTGGGTAGGCCTTGGACTATATCTCTTCCCTTCACGTTCATCCGCATGACTTCGCCGCTTCTATAGCATGTGCCTATCGTAGTTTTTATAGCCTCCGCGGTCTGTGCCCCTATTTCCAAATTGAACTTCTTGCGCACCATCCTGACGATATCCTCATCAAATTCGTCTCCCGCTATGCGCAGCGCTTCAGCCACTACGATACCCCCCAAAGAGATGACTGCTATGTCGGTAGTGCCGCCACCGATGTCAACCACCATGTTGCCCCTCGGTTCGCCCACGTCCAAGCCTGCCCCAATCGCAGATGCCATAGATTCCTCAATGAGGTAGGCTTCCTTTGCGCCTACCTCGATAGCCGCCTCCAAGACGGCCAGCCTCTCCACTCCTGTTGCGCCAGACGGGACTGAAATCATTACGCGGTGTCGAAAGAGTCGGCTCAAACCCGGCGTTATTTTTTTAACAAAATATCGTAACATCGCTTCCGTAATTGTATAATCAGCTATCACACCATCACGTAGTGGACGCACAGCTACCACGTGCCCTGGAGTCCGCCCCAACATGCGCTTCGCTTCCGCCCCAACCGCCAGGATCTTATTTGTATTCTGGTCAACCGCCACAACAGACGGCTCATTAAGCACCACACCTTTGCCCTTTACAAATACGAGGACAGTGGCAGTCCCCAGATCTATGCCTATATCCATGCTCCACACGTCGGAAACCTCCTCGCTCTCTTCGTCGTGAAAACGACCTTCCAACTGAAATTATAAACATCATGCCTCACATATCCCATGGTGATGGGCAATATCCCACGCGCCATAGGAAAAGCCCCTGCGGAGGTGCTGTCGGCCCGGCCTCGAGGCGTGACCCACCTAAAAGCAACCTTTCAAAGGCCTCAAGGCTGATCTTCCCGTTACCCAATAAATCGACGGTGCCGGCTATAATGCGAACCATGTGAGTTAGAAAAGCATCCCCGCGAAAGCGCAACCAGCACAGCGCTCCACGCCGTCTGAACTTGACGATGTGAAGGGTACGGGTGGCATCCTGCGGACATTCAGAGGCCTCGCAAAAGGCCGCAAAGTTATGCCGCCCCAAAAGCAGGGCGCAAGCCTCCTTCACCCTTTCTTCATCCCAAGATTTTGCCCTCCACCAGACATAATGGCGCAATTGTGGGTAACAATAGGGCGCCTGCCATGTGAAGTATATATACTCCCGCCAACGGGCGCTGAAGCGGGCATGAAACCCTTCAGGCGCTCGCGCCACCCGCACTACTGCCACGTCCGAAGGAAGGTTCCCCTGAAGGGCCAACCGAAGCCTTTCCGCCTGCCATTCCTTAGTCATAGAAAAGGATATGACTTGGCGCCTGGCATGAACTCCTGTATCCGTCCTCCCAGCAGCTGCCATGCTTACTCTTTTGCCGCCTTCCAGGCGGGAAAGGGCATTTTCGAGGGCCTCTTGGACCGTCGGCAGCCCTTTTTGTCTCTGAAAGCCGAAAAACGCACCGCCATCATAGCTAATCTCGGCAGCATACGTAAGCATGGCACTCAAGACCACCCGTCTAAGTAAATGAAGGTCAAAACGACAACAACTACAAGGATCAAGGCAAGCGTATCCGACAAAGACCAACACAGGGGGTGCATCCTGCTTCTTCCGACTCCGCCCCTATATCCGCGCGCCTCCATGGCGACAGCAAGTTCGTCAGCCCGCTTGAAGACGATAACGAAAAGAGGCACCAAGACGGGTATGAAGGCTCGCAATCTCTTTATGATGCCGCCTTGATCCAGTTCCGCGCCTCTCGCAAGCTGTGCCTTCATGATGCGATCTGTCTCATTCAGTAGCGTAGGAATAAATCGCAACGCTATGGTCATCATCATGGCCAACTCATGGGCCGGAAAACCCAATGGCTTCAAAGGCGAAAACAATTGCTCTAATCCGTCGGCCAGCTCCATTGGGCTTGTAGTGAGCGTCAGGAGGTTTGCAAAAAGCACAAGAAAGAGAAGCCTGAGGCCCATCCTCACGGCGAGGTTTGCGCCTTGGCTGGTCACGGTTAAAAAACCCAACTTGAATAAGGCATCTCCTCCGGTGAAGAAAAGATGCACGATGGCCGTAAAAACCACGAGGATCAATACGGGCCGCGTGGAGCGGACCAGAACCTTAAGCGACAAACGAGAAAGAAGGACGGAGAAGATCAAAAACGCTCCCCAGAAAGAGAAAGCCAAGGGGTGGAATGCCGTAAACACTCCGATCAGGATAATCACTGTCGAAAGTATCTTGCAGCGCGGGTCGAGGCGATGAACGGCGGAATCGGCCGGGATATATTGACCTAACGTGAGATGCTCGAGGAAGCGCACGGCGAAACCTCCTTGGCCACTGCCGAAAAGAGCCTTTCGACATCCCACGTTATGGGCACGTCCATGCCTCGCTTACGCAACTTCCAGGCCAATTCCACCAAGGGCGGCAAGACCAATCCCTTGGGGGGACGTTCAATTAGCTGCTCAACGATGACACACGGTGGGCCCCAAAACCTGCTCTTCCCGCCTTCTAAAACTAAAATGCGATCGCACAATTTGAGCGCGATGTCTAGGTCGTGCGTGATATGCACTATACCAAACCCTTCTTCTTTGAAGGACTTCAACAGCGCAATGAGCTCCCTCTTTCCGCGCGCATCCAAGCCGGCTGTAGGTTCGTCGAGTACGAGATAAGACGGGCGTGCCGCCAAAACAGAAGCAATCGCCAGCCGCCTTTGTTCCCCTCCTGAAAGGCTAAAGGGACTCCGAGAAATCATACCTTCGTCCAAGCCTACAAGCCGTAGAGAGTCACGCACTACTTTGTCAAGTTCGCCTTCCGGCACCCCAAAATTGCGCGGCGCAAAAGCGACTTCATCGAATACGCTCTCGGCAAAAAGCTGCTGTTCGGGATATTGAAACACGAGCCCGACGCAACGGCGGATATTCTTAAGCTGCGCACCTTTTGAAACTACAGGTACGTCATCGACACATACGCTTCCCTTTGTAGGCAAAAGCAGCGCATTGAGGTGCTGTGCCAGCGTAGATTTACCACTGCCCGTGTGTCCGACGATCGCAACCCACTCTCCTCTGTCCACGGAGAGACTGACCCCGTCCAGGGCCACGGTTTCGATGGGCGTGCCGCTATGATAGACGTATTTAACGCTCTCGACCACTATCGACAAAGGGATTCCACCACCTCAAGGGGAGACGGCGGCACGGTGCGCTCTATCAACCCACACACCATCAACTTATGCCAAAATAGCACCACATCGGGCACATCTAAACCCCATTCGAAGAGACGATCGGGCTCCAGAAACAGCTCAATTGGGGTCCCGTTCCAAACCAGGCATCCTCCTCCCAATATCAAAACCCTGTCACAATCCAAGATCTCCTCCGTCCTGTGAGTTATTTGCACCAGCGTCATTCCTCGATCGCGAAGGGTAGAAAAGAGGGCCAAGAGCTCTTCCCTGCCGGAGGGATCGAGCATGGAGGTAGCTTCATCCAAAACCAAAACCTCGGGGTTCATGGCCAGTGCGCCGGCTATGGCTAAGCGTTGCTTTTGTCCGCCCGAAAGGGCATAAGTGGGGCGTCGGCGCAATTCACTCAATCCTGTCACATCGAGAGCCCAATCTACCCTCTCGCTTATCTCCTCAGGAGGCAACCCCAGGTTTTCCGGCCCAAATGCCACATCCTCTTCCACCACAGCGGCCACTATCTGATTATCAGGGTTTTGAAAAACCATGGCCACCGTTCGCCGTATGTCGAAGAGGCGCTCAGGGTCACGTGTGTCCAACCCGCATATAAGACAAACGCCCTGCGTCGGCTGAAGCAGGGCGTTTAAATGCTTGGCTAAGGAGGATTTGCCCGATCCGTTTTCCCCTACTATCGCCACCTGTTCTCCCCTGTATATCTCCAGGTCGATGTTCGATAGAGCGAAATGGGATGTGCCAGGATAGGCAAAAGATACCCCCTTTAGGGCGCATATTGCCTCTTTTGCCATGATGCCAAATTATTGGACGAGCTCTATCACTGCAGTTGGAGCTCCATCGCTCGGCCTGTTGCCGGCCTTGACAACCCTGGTATAACCGCCCGGCCTGGTGGCATATCTTGGTGCAAGCTCATCGAAAAGCTTCTTCGTAGCCTCTTTATTGTTAAGGCGCGCTGCTACGATGCGACGATCGTGCACGCCTCCTCTCTTGGCTCGAGTGATCAGCCTCTCGACGAGACGGCGCAGTTCTTTAGCTCTGGTCACCGTAGTGACGATGCGCTCTTCCATCACGAGACTTATGGCAAGATTTCTCATCATGGAACGCCTGTGGCCCCCTGGGCGCCCGAGCTTGCGCACGTCAACTCTATGTCTCATGGTTAATTAATCCCCCTTTTCCTCGTTATCCACGTTGCCTTCGTCTCGTAACGCCAATCCATGTTTGGCCAGCTGTTCTTCTATCTCCTTCAGGGCCATTTTGCCCAAGTTGCGTATCTTGAGCAAGTCACTCCTCGTGCAGTTAAGCAACTCACCGATCGTTCGAATGTTGCCCCGCAACAGGCAATTCTCGCTTCGCGTCGAAAGCCCGATGTCTTTTATGGGACGAGAGAGCAGCTCAGCCCCATAAGAAGGTGCGAGTGTCTTGGGCTCGACCTTGCCTTCTTCATGCTGCGAAGTGCGCTCTTCTATCGTCTTGCTCAATCGGTCTGAAAACTTAGCAAAATAGCCCTGCAAAATCCTGGCCGCTTCCACAATGGCATTGTCCGGCCGAACCGCCCCGTTCGTCCACACTTCCAACACAAGTCTATCGTAGTCAGTCCTCTGTCCAACTCTCGCATCTTGCACCTCGTAACTCACGCGCAAAATCGGAGAGAAGATAGCGTCAATCAAAATGGCATCGGCCGGCAAGTATTGGGGGCGTGGACGGTCAGAGGTAACATACCCTACCCCCCGTCCCACATAAAGGTCCATCGCAAGCGATGCCCCCTCCGCCAAAGTGCAAATGTATGCATTTGGATCTACAAACTCTACTTCGCTGTCTGGAAAGATGTGGGCAGCCGTGACGCGCTCAGGCCCTTCGACTTCCAGTCGCAATTGACGCACTTCTGCGCTATGGCTTTTAAGAGGCACGCGTTTGAGATTGAGCGAAAGCTCAATCATGTCCTCCTTTACTCCAGGAATTACCGAAAATTCATGAACAACCCCCTCAATGCGCACTGCCATGATCGCCGCTCCCTCTATGGACGAAAGAAGCACACGGCGCAGGGCATTGCCCAAAGTGGTCCCATAACCGCGCATCAGAGGCTCTACAACTATCTTCCCATACCGCTCGGCGAGATCCACAGTGCGAATCTCGGGCTGAATATGCTCCAACCCCATACCTCCTATCTGGCGTAAAACTCCACAACCAGCTGCTCGTTCACTAGCACGTCTATTTGCTCTCTCGTAGGAAGGCTTAAGACCCTGCCTTCCGCCCTGTCGGCATTAAGCTCAAGCCAAGCTGGCACGCCCCTTGTGCGCGCAACCTCCAAGTTGTCGCGCACCCATGCAATGTCGCGGCTCTTCTCGGCAATGGCCACGATGTCGCCCGGCCTGACCAAGGCGCTCGGTATATTCGCCCTTTTGCCGTTCAGGGTGATGTGGCCGTGACGAACAAGCTGACGCGCCTGACGCCTGCTCGAGGCGAAACCCAACCGAAAGACTACGTTGTCCAACCTTCTCTCCAGAAGCTGGAAGAAGGCATGCCCAGTCTGTCCAGGCATTCTGGTGGCCATCGAATAAAAGCGACGGAAAGCGGCCTCGTGCATCCCATATATACGGCGCATCTTCTGTTTCTCCCTTAAGCGCACCCCATATTCGGTCTCCTTCGGCCTACGAGAGCCATGCTGACCAGGACGATGGTTCCTGCGGCCTACGGCGCATTTTTCGCTGTAGCAACGATCGCCCTTTAGAAATAACTTGGTCCCTTCGGCACGGCAAAGCCTACAAAGGGGACCTGTATATCTGCTCATCCTGCTCCACTACCTCCTTTGTAGGTAACGTTAAACGCGGCGCCGCTTTGGCGGGCGGCAACCATTATGAGGAACGGGTGTGACATCCCTGATCGTATTCACCTGAAGGCCGACAGTCTGAAGACTGCGAATGGCTGACTCGCGCCCCGGCCCGGGTCCCTTAACGAGCACATCGACCTGCTGAACGCCGTGAACCTGGGCTTGCTTAGCCGCCTGTTGAGCGGCCAATTGAGCGGCATAAGGCGTAGACTTCCGAGTGCCCTTGAAGCCGACGTTGCCGCCGGATGCCCACGATAGGACGTTCCCTCCCTTATCGGTTATAGTGATTATAGTGTTGTTGAACGTGGAGTAAATGTGAGCCACACCATAACTCACATTCTTCTTTTCTTTTCTTTTACCCCTGCGTTGTTTGCTTTTCGCCAACCTGGCTCAACCTCCTGCAAGTTCAATTCGCTTATTTCTTAGCGGTGGCCTTCTTCTTGCCGGCCACAGTGCGACCCGGTCCTTTGCGAGTTCTGGCATTCGTTCGCGTCCTCTGCCCCCGCACGGGAAGCCCCAACTTGTGTCTGATGCCTCTGTAGCAGCCTATATCTATGAGGCGTTTGATATTGCCGGCCACCTCGCGCCTCAGATCGCCCTCCACTCGGTAATTGCGTTCTATCTCCGATTGCAACTTCTGGATTTCCTCTTCCGTGAGATCCTTTACGCGCGTATCGGGGCTTACTCCTGTGTTTGCAAGTATCTTGCGGGCAGAGGATAATCCTATACCGTAAATGTATGTAAGGGCAATCTCTATCCGCTTTTCGCGGGGTAAATCCACACCTGCAATGCGTGCCATATCTTCTTACCTCCTCGCACCTTGACGCTGTTTATGGCGCGGGTTCTTGCTGCAGATAACCCGCACAACCCCGTGACGTTTAATGACACGACAATATTCACATATTGGCTTTACGGAAGGTCTGACCTTCATTACGCTCACTTCCCTTCTGAAAAAACTTTTAAGCAGCTATGACCTCGAGGTGCTCATTTTTATTTATACCTATACACGATGCGACCCCTGCTCAAATCGTAAGGCGAGAGCTGCACCAACACCTCATCCCCTGGCAATATGCGAATGAAGTGCATGCGCATCTTACCGGAGACATGTGCCAATATGCGATGACCATTTTGCAATTCGACACGGAACATCGCGTTGGGCAACGGCTCCAATACCTTGCCGCGCACTTCTATCACCTCATCTTTGGTCATACGGCTGCTTCATCCTCCTTGATCCTCCTTCAATTTCATATCCGGCAGCAGACGCGCGCTCTGTCAACCATCCAGGATCGACAACGCCGCCCTCCTTCAACCTACGAGCTACCTCTGAAACGACCGAGCGAGTCCACTGAATGTGCTTCGGGTTCTTTTTCTTGAAAATCAAGTTACCCCTGTGGACTCCGAGGAGAACCAGTCGCCCCTCCTCGCTCAGGTAGCCAGCCACGATATACCAGGCACCTGCATCTTTGCCCTTGATAGAGTATACTATTTGTCCCACTTCAAACGGATATGGTGGGTCACTCCCAAGGGGTAAGGATTTCCGCTTCGCCATCGGTCACTAACACAGTATGCTCAAAATGGGCAGCATCGGCCCCATCGGCTGTCACCACGGTCCAGCGATCGGACAATGTTACAACTTCTTCTCCCCCTGAAAGCACCATGGGCTCTATGGCTATCGTCATGCCTCTTTTCAACGTCACGCCGTTCCCAGGACGGCCGTAGTTTGGCACCTGGGGCGGCTCGTGGAGCCTGCGACCTATGCCATGCCCGCAATAATTACGAACAAGGGAAAACCCTTGAGAGATCACATACGATTCGACGGCATGACCTATGTCGCCCACTGTCTTACCCTCCTGAGCAGCCGCAATAGCTCTATGCAGTGACTCCAGGGTAACCCTAAGCAGTGCCTCTTTCCTCGGCGAAACTTTCCCTACGGGATATGTACAAGCCGCATCACCATAATACCCTTTATACAGTACGCCCACATCAACGCTTACAATATCGCCTTCACTCAGCGCGCGCTCGTGCGAGGGAATGCCGTGGACAACTTCTTCGTTTATAGAGATACACAGAGCGCCCGGAAAAGGAATTGGGCAACCGGGCATCGTGTAACCCTTAAAGGCCGGAATGCCTCCGCTGCGCTCGATTAGCTCGCTCGCCGCCTCATCCAGCCTTGCCGTATCGATTCCCGGCTGTATACGTTCTCTCAACAACTCCAAAACCGAGGCTACAATTCGCCCGGCCTGGCGCATTATGTCTATCTCCCAATCCTTCTTAAGCGTGACCATGGTACCCTCCAGCCAAACTTTCCTCGATCGCATGCGCTACCTCGTCGCTTCCACGGGCAGCTTCCACTTTTTTGAGGATTCCTTTTCGCAAATAATAGTCGATGAGCGGAGCCGTTCGCTCCCTGTAGACCGCCAGGCGTTGCCTTACCACTTCTTCCTTGTCGTCGTTTCGTTGTATTGCCATCTCTCCGCAATGATCGCAGAGCGAATCTGCCTTCGGAGGATTGAATGAAACATTGTAAATAGCACCGCACTTAGGGCATACGCGTCGGCCGGAAAGTCTTTTTACTATGGTCTCGTCATCCACTTCCAGGAGAATGACGGCATCCAGTTTCACCTTTAATTTTTTCAGAATGCGGTCCAACGCCTCGGCCTGAGGCAACGTCCTCGGAAAACCGTCGAGTATAAAGCCCTCGCTGCAGTCCGGTTCCTGCAGGCGACTTTCTACCATCTCCACGATGATATCATCCGGAACGAGATCACCGGCTTGCATATAACGCTCAGCCAATTTGCCCAGTGATGTCCCTCGCTTTACGTTCTCCCTTAAAATATCACCCGTCGAAATGTGGGCTATCCCGTATGCCTCTTTGATTTTAGCTGCTACTGTACCCTTGCCAGCCCCTGGGGGGCCTAAGAATATCAGACGCATTTTACACCTCGTTCCAGTTCCGCCGCGACAAAGAGAACCGACCTACAAGCGCAGCAAACCGCCAGTGCGCTCCCTGCGCTTTAGTATGCCCTCATAATGACGAATTAAAAGCTGAGCTTCGATCTGGTGAACTGTATCGAGAGCCACGCCTACGACGATGAGCACGGCGGTGCCGCCGAAGTAAAACGTTGTTATCCCCATAAGGCTCGTCATTAACGTAGGAATTAGCGCTATGGCAGCGAGAAATATTGCCCCTCCCAATGTGATCCTGGATAGAACTTTTTCGATGTATTCGGCTGTAGGCCTACCAGGTCGAATTCCCAAGATGAAACCGCCGTATTTCTTCATGTTGTTCGCCACGTCCGCGGGATTGAATACGACTGCCGTGTAGAAGTACGTGAAGAATACGATCAGGGCTACATAAAGGACCATGTAAAGGGCACTGTTCGGAGAAAGTAGCCTTTGTATAAACATGGCGGCCTCGCCTGAGAAAAACCGCGCGATAGTGGAAGGGAAGAGCAGGACCGAGGAGGCGAATATTATAGGTATTACGCCTGCCTGGTTAACCCGCAGCGGTATAAAGGTGCTTTGGCCACCATAGACGCGATTCCCTACCACGCGTTTGGCGTACTGGACCGGCAAACGGCGCTGTCCTTCTTGAAGGACTATGCAGCTTGCCACGACGAGGACGATGATCACGAGGGCTACTAACAATGTCAAAGCATTCATTTCTCCAGACCCCAGCATCGACCAAGTCCTGATGACGGCCTCGGGCAAACGAGCGACTATCCCTGCAAATATCAGCAAGGAGATGCCGTTGCCGATGCCATGATCCGATATCATCTCGCCCAGCCACATGACGGTCATACAGCCGGCTACAAGGGTGATGACCACCACTCCCATGTTGAGCGCGCCGCTCGGAAAAACACCGAGACCGCGCAACCAGAAAGCCATGCCCGCTGCCTGAACGGCTGCGAAAAAGATTGTGCTCACTCTGGTGTACTGGGTGATCTTACGCCGCCCCTCTTCGCCCTCCTTCTGTAGGCGCTCCAGGGCAGGTATCACTACGGTCAAAAGCTGTATGACTATGCTCGCATTTATGTACGGCGCTACGCCTAAGGCAAACACGCTAAAGCGGCGCAAGGCACCACCTGCAAAGAGATCAAAAAAACTCAGCATGCCTCCCTCTTGAAAGAGGCCGGCCATGGCCGCAGCATCAATGCCGGGGGTTGGGATATGGGCTCCCAACCTGAAGACGAAGAGCACTCCTATTGTAAAAAGAATCCTCCTCTTTAGGTCGGGCAGCTTAAAGGCATCCCTAAAGGAATCGAGCATCCTCTAAATCACCTCGGCCTTTCCACCTGCGGCTTCAACTCTCTCCTTCGCCTTCATACTGAAAAGGTTGGCACGTACGACCAGGGGCTTTGTGAGCTCACCGTCCCCTAATATCTTTACCGGCGTGGAAAGATCTTTAATGAGGCCGGCAGCGAACAGCTCCGCCGGTCCAACGATGCTTCCATTCTGAAAAAGCTCATCGAGCCTCCCAATGTTTACGACCTGATACACCTTAGCAAAGCGCGCGTTGCTAAAACCCCTCTTGGGGATCCGCCTGTGCAGGGGCATCTGCCCACCTTCAAAGCCAACCGGCAGCTTACCAGTGCCTGCCCTCGCGCTTTCACCTTTGTGGCCCTTCCCGCAGGTCTTTCCGTGTCCGCTGCCGATGCCACATCCCAGGCGTTTGGGTTTTCGTTTGGAACCAGAGGCTGGCTTCAAATCGCCAATATGCATCAGCTATTCCCTCCCTTCCTGAACCGCCGACCACTCCACAAGATGCTCTACCGCCTTTATCATGCCGCGCACCTGAGGCGTGTCATCATGCTCTACCGTGTGATTGAGGCGCTGCAAGCCCAATGCCCTTATGGTCCTGGCTTGGCGCTTCGGATAACCTATGGCGCTGCGTTTCCAGGTGATGCGAAGCTTTCCCATCGTCCCGCGCCCTCCTCACTTAGTGAGTTCCTTCTCCTTGCCCCTGAGTTTCAACAACTCTTCCGGGGATCGGAGAGATTTTAAGGCCTCTAATGTCGCGTACGCCACATTGATGGGGTTGGATGTCCTGCCTATAACCTTCGTAAGGACGTCTTTAACCCCTCCGAGTTCCATGATCGCCCTGACCACAGCGCTGGCGATGACGCCCGTTCCTGGCGCAGCCGGTCTCAGCAAAACCGAAGCGGCACCGAAATTGCCGATTATGGGATGAGGTATAGTGGTGCCGACTTGTTTCAATTCCACAAGGTCTTTTTTGGCCTTCTCTATGCCCTTTCGCACCGCTTCTGGTATTTCCCGAGCCTTGCCCAAGCCAACGCCCACATATCGCTCCTCGTCCCCGACGACGACGAGGACGCTGAACTTAAACCTCTTGCCTCCCTTGACCACCTTGCTGACGCGGCTGATGGCTACAACTCGTTCCTTCATCGTCTCTTTTTCCATTACATCCCGCTTTGTCACCACGAAGGCCATCCTCCTCCTAAAACTTTAATCCAGCGTCGCGAGCTGCATCGGCCAGCGCTTTTATCCTGCCGTGATAAATGTGACCGCCACGGTCAAAGACTACTGCGCTTATCCCTTTTGCAGACGCGCGCTCAGCGATAAGTCTACCGACAGCCTTAGCGGCCTCCGTGTCTTTCTTGGAAGCCATGCTCTCCCTTAACGCCTTTTCGAGCGTCGAAGCGGCTGCAATTGTATGTCCCCGTTCGTCATCTATCAACTGGGCGTAAATATAATGGAGGCTCCGGAATACTGCTAATCGCGGGCGCTCCGCAGTGCCCGAAACTTTCTTTCTCAGGCGACGATGTCGCAGCTGCCGCCCTATGTTGCGGCTTTCCTTGTTGGTCAATGGTCCATACCTCCTCACTTCGCAGCGCTGGTCTTGCCGGCTTTGCGAACCACTTGCTCGCCCACATAGCGAATGCCCTTGCCCTTATATGGCTCTGGAGGGCGAAATCCTCTGATTACAGCTGCCACTTGGCCGACCTGTTGTTTGTCAATGCCTCGCACTATAATCTTAGCCGGGCCGTCAGTGGCCAACTCCACGCCCTTTGGAGCCTCGAATTCAACCGGCTTCGAATATCCCAGGCTCAATACAAGCTTGCCGCCCTGGACTTGAGCGCGATATCCTATGCCCACTATCTCGAGCTGCCTCTCAAATCCTTGAGCCACGCCTGTTGCCATGTTAGACAAAAGCGCCCTTGCAAGACCGTGGAGGGCCCTCGCTTCTTTATCATCGCTGTGTCTGTGTACATAGATTTGACCGTCTTTCACCTGTGCCTCGATGTCCGGCCACAGTTCGAGGGAGAGCTCACCTTTGGGCCCTTTCATTTTTACCCTTTTGCCCTCCACAACGGCGCTCACGCCCTTAGGGATGGGAATGGGTTTTCTCCCTATGCGCGACATGGCCTTTCCTCCTCACCATACATAGCAGACGACCTCCCCACCCAAGCCTTTGCGCCTGGCCTCTACATCGGTCATTAAGCCGCTCGGTGTGGATATGATCGCAACTCCAAGCCCTCCCATTACTTTGGGCAATTCCCTCTTATTGACGTAAAAACGCCTTCCGGGCTTGCTTACCCGCTTTACACCTTGAATCACGCGCTCCTTGTTGGGACCGTAATTCAGATATACCCTAATAGTAGCGTAAGGTTTCTGCGGATCGTTTACAACTTTGAAGTTGCGTATATACCCCTCTTGCTTTATGAGTTTGACAATTTCAAGCTTCATCTTGCTCAATGGAATATCAACCCACTCATGACGCGCAATGTTGCCATTCCTGATGCGCGTCAGCATATCTGCTATTGGGTCATTGACATACATCGTCCCATCCTCCCGATTCTGGCTACCAGCTCGCCTTGATCACGCCAGGGACCTTTCCCTCACGCGCCAACTTTCTGAAACAGCAACGGCACATCTGGAACTTGCGCAAAAACGAGCGCGGCCTCCCACAGATTGGGCATCTATTATACTTCCGCACCGGAAATTTGGGCTCCCTGGTTGCCTTTACCATAAGCGCCTTTGTAGACACCTATACATCACCTTCCTCAGCGGCTGAAAGGAAAGCCAAGCTCAGCAAGGAGAGCCTGAGCTTCCTCGTCTTTTTTAGCGGTGGTAACGATCGTAATGTTCATACCCCGTACCTTTAACACCTTGTCATAATCGATCTCCGGAAAAACGAGTTGCTCTCGCAAACCTAAATTATAATTGCCCCTGCCGTCGAAACTGCGCCTCGAAATGCCGCGAAAGTCCTTTATACGCGGCAAGGCGACGGTGACGAGGCGATCCAAAAACTCCCACATTCGCGCTCCGCGCAACGTTACCATGCACCCCACCGGCATACCAGCACGAACCTTGAAGTTGGCCACAGATCTCTTTGCGCGCTTAAGGACAGGGCGTTGCCCCGTTATGAGCGCAACCTCTTCCATGACCGCATCCAGGTATTTTATGTCCTGCTTTGCCTCCCCCACGCCGACGTTGATGACCACCTTCTCAATGCGAGGCACTTCCATGACATTTTTGTAGCCAAACGTTTGCATGACACGAGGCACAGCATCGCGATATTTCTGCAAAAAACGAGAAACCATATCGACGCCTCCCCTATACCTTGTCCACGATCTCCCCACACTGCTTGCACAGGCGGACTTTACGGCCATCCTGCATGAAAGCCCTTTTGACCCGCGTCGGCTTGCCGCAGGCCGGACAAACGAACATGAGCTTACATGCATATATGGGAGATTCTTGCTTAATGATGCCGCCCTGAGGGTTCTTCTTGCTCGGGCGCGCATGTTTTGTGACTATGTTTACGCCTTCCACAACCGCCATACCGCGGCTCGGTATGTTGCGAAGAACCTTACCTTCTTTGCCCTTATCTTTCCCAGATATTACGCGCACCATATCGCCTTTTTTAATTCGCATCTTGCCCATCTCAAAATCCACCTCATATCACCTCGGGAGCCAACGAGACAATTCGCATGAACTTCTTCTCCCTGAGCTCCCTTGCCACCGGACCGAATATGCGTGTCCCCCGTGGATTTCCCTGATTGTCTATCAAGACTGCCGCGTTGTCGTCGAAACGAACGTATGAGCCATCCCTTCTTCGCACTTCTTTTTTAGTGCGAACTATTACTGCTTTTACCACATCACCCTTTGAGATATCGCTGTTAGGGGCAGCCTCTTTGACAGAGGCAACTATCGTGTCTCCGATTGTGCCCCAGCGCCGCTTGCTGCCGCCCAACACTTGTATGCACATTATTCTCTTGGCACCGGAGTTGTCTGCGACATTAAGCATCGTTTGAAGCTGAATCATCGATCCTACCTCCCTCGTTGGAGGCTTCGCCTTCCAAAAGTTGAGCTTTGGCCACTACCGTAACTACTCTCCACCTTTTGCGGCGAGAGAGGGGCCTGGTTTCTTCTATTTGCACTGTATCACCAACGCGACAGCTGTTCCCTTCGTTATGGGCCATATACTTCTTGTGCCTGACCACTCGTTTGCCGTAAAGCGGATGCTCGGCAGTGCGCGTAACGCGGACGACGACGGTTTTATCCATCTTGTCGCTCACCACCACTCCCACCCGCGTCTTACGGCGGGACAGATGTTCCTCCATCGTTGCTACCTCCTCACCGTCGAGCGATCCGGGGATAATTCTTTTTCCCTCACGACCGTCAAAATCCTCGCTATAGTTCGCTTTACCTCTTTAATCCTCCCAGTATTGCCCAACTGGCCAATGGCATTCTGGAAGCGCAAATTAAAGAGCTCTTCCTTGTATTGGAGATGCTTTTCTCTGAGTTCGTCCAGCGTTAGATCGCGAAGCTCGCCCGCTTTCATCCTCACTCACCACCCATTCCCTCTCGACAGATGACCCGAACCTTTATGGGAAGCTTACAGGAGGCCGCACGAAAGGCCTCTTCTACAAGCTCCTTAGAGATCCCAGCCACCTCAAAGAGGACACGACCTCTTTTGACAGGGGCAACCCACAGTTCGGGCGTGCCCTTGCCTTTGCCCATGCGCGTTTCAAGAGGTTTTTTGGTATAGGCTACATCGGGGAAGACGCGAATCCACATCCTTCCGCCCTTACGCAACCTACGAGTGATGGCAATCCTGGCCGCCTCTATCTGGCGAGCGGTAAGCCAAACATTCTCCAAGGCCTGAAGACCATAGTCTCCAAACGCCACATTAGCCCCTCTCCTGGCCATGCCCCTGAGAGGAGGACGGTGCGGTTTTCTGTATTTAACTCGCTTGGGCATGAGCATCTGTCTTATCACCCTCCTGGGAACCGACAAGGCTCGCCCTTTCAAGGCTGGCATCGCCCTTGTATATCCAAACCTTGATGCCAATGGCGCCTGCTATCGTGCGAGCTGTCGCAAAACCATAATCGATATCGGCCCTAATCGTAGATAGGGGAAGTTGCCCCTCGAGATACCATTCCTTACGAGCTATTTCAGCACCACCCAAACGACCGGAGCACTGAATTTTTACGCCCTTAGCGCCCGCCTTCATGGCCCTGAATATGGCCTGCTTCATGGCGCGGCGGAACGAGACCCTTCTTTCTATCGCTGAAGCCACTCCCTCGGCCACGATTTGGGCTTCTATGTCAGGGGATTTTATCTCTTGAATGTTTATCATCACCCTGCAGTTCGTCATGCCGTGCAATTCTTCTCTGACATTCTGGATCTCCGTGCCACCTTTGCCGATGACGATACCAGGGCGCGCTGTCCAAACCGTGAACCTAATGACGTTGCCTATGCGCTCTATTTCGACCCTGGAAATCCCGGCGCGAGACCACCTGTTTCTAATCCACTCCCGCAACTTGATGTCGCTGTGGAGGTTTTTGGCATAAGACTTTCCCTCGCTGTACCAGCGCGACTCCCAATCGCGCACGACGCCTACCCTATATGCAACGGGATGTACCTTCTGGCCCACCTTCACACCTCCCTTTAGCGTTCAGACACCACTATAGTGATATGACTGGTTCTATGGCGATATGGGTGAGCCCGTCCCATAGAAACCGCTCGCCATCGACGCATACTGCTCCCCTGATCCGCAAAGGCCTTCTTCACTACGAGTTTGTCCACGTCGAGGCCGTGATTGTACTCCGCATTCGCCACGGCGCTGCGCAGAACTTTCTCTACGATGCGCGCTGTCTTCTTGGGGGTGTAGCGCAAGGCCATCATCGCTTCTCCCACGTCCTTGCCTCTTATCAAAGTAAGCGTCTGCCGTACTTTAAAGGGGGAAACCCTAACTCCCTTAGCTATTGCTTTTGCCTCCATAAGATCCTCCCCTTTTTATCTCACCCGAGTAGCGCGTTCTTGGCCGGCATGACCACCGAAGCGGCGAGTGGGAGAGAACTCTCCCAGTTTGTGCCCCACCATATGCTCGGTTATGTATATCGGCAAGTGAGTTTTTCCGTTGTGTATGGCTATAGTGTGTCCTATCATGCTCGGCACTACAGTAGACCGCCTCGACCAGGTCTTTATAACCCTCTTCTTGCCGGTCTCGTTCATCTCTTCTATCTTGCGCAAAAGCTTCGGGTCCACGTAGGGCCCCTTTTTCCTGGAACGAGCCATCGTCAATCCTCCTATTTCTCGTATCTACGGCGCACGATCATCTTGTCCGAAGCTTTATCCTTGCGGGTTCTATACCCCTTGGCAGGGGTGCCCCACGGAGAAACCGGATGCTTGTTGGATTTACTTCGCCCCTCGCCGCCTCCCATAGGATGATCGACGGGGTTCATTACCATGGCTCTAACTCTGGGCCGCCTTCCCAACCAGCGCTTGCGACCAGCCTTGCCATGAACTGCATTCTCGTGAGTTTCATTTCCTACCTGGCCCACTGTAGCCATACACTCGAGCAACACCTTCCGCAGTTCGCCGCTCGGCATGCGGAGGAGGGCGTATTTACCCTCTTTGGCCATCAGCTGAGCCGAGACACCTGCAGCGCGCACGAGTACCCCTCCACGGCCCGGTTGCAGCTCAACGTTGTGAATAAAAGTTCCAACCGGGATATCCTTCAGCTTAAGCGCGTTGCCAGGTTTTATGTCCGCACCAGAACCAGCCATTATCATATCGCCTACTGCGAGCCCTGTCGGGGCCAAGATGTAGCGCTTTTCCCCATCTAAGTAATGGATGAGAGCTATTCGAGCGGAACGGTTAGGATCGTATTCGATGGCCGCCACCTTCCCAGGCACACCGATTTTGTCCCGCTTGAAGTCAATAATCCTGTATAAGCGCTTGTGCCCCCCGCCGCGTCTGCGTATGGTTACTCGACCGAGATTGTTGCGCCCTGCCTCAGAGTTCAACGATTTCACCAGGCTGCGCTCGGGAGCTTTCTTCGTAATCTCAGAAAAGTCCGGCGTGGCCATAAAACGGCGTCCAGGCGTGTACGGCTTGTATCTTTTAATCCCCATCGCCAAATCTCCCCTTATCTTATGCTAGCGCCCTCGAAGAACTCGATGCGCTCCCCTGGAGCCAGCGTGACAACGGCCTTTTTCCACGATCGAGAGCGACCTACATGCACACCAAGACGCTTGGGTTTAGAATTCACCTTGATGGTGTGAACCTTTACGACCTTCACCTTGAATGTCTTCTCCACAGCCTTCTTTATCTCACCCTTGTTGGCACCTGGATGAACCTCAAAAGTATATTTATTGTGCTCCATCTGGCGATTGCTCTTCTCCGTGATGATCGGCCTAATAATTATATCGTGAGGCAATAAGTTCAATTGCCATACACCCCCTCAATCCTTCTTGCGGCCTCCGGCGTGAGCAGAAGATTGCTATGATCCAAGATGTCGTAAACATTTATGCTATCTACGTGCAAAACTTTGGCGCCAGATAAATTGGACACAGATTTGTTCACCGCCGGCATGCTCTGGTGCACGACGATCAGGGGTTTCTCCGCTGCATCCACCTTCTGCAGAAAGGCGAGCATGACCTTGGTCATTGGGCGCTCCAATTCCAGATCGGTCACGACCAACAAATGTCCCTCTTGCGCCTTAACCGTCAGGGCGCTCCTCATCGCAAGACTGCGTACCTTCTTATTGACTTTTTGCCTATAAGAGCGCGGTTTAGGACCATGAGCCACGCCTCCCCCAGCCCATATAGGAGACCTTATGCTCCCTTGGCGGGCACGGCCAGTGTGCTTCTGGCGCCACGGCTTTCGACCGCCACCGCGCACCTCGCCGCGCGACTTCGCAGAGTGCGTCCCCTGCCTAAGATTAGCGAGTTGAGCTGTAACCACCTGATGCATGGCCGGAACGTGCACTACGGCGCCGAAGACCGCGTCGGCGAGAACAAATTCACCGACTGAATCGTCTTTGAAGTTAACTTGCTTTACAACAGGCATCGACTTTGCCCCTCCCTCTTGGCGCCTCATGACTTCTTGTGGATCAAAAGCAGGCCATTCCTCGACCCTGGAACAGCGCCCTTAAGGATCAGGAGGTTATTCTCCTCATCTACAGCTGCTACGGAGATATTTTTCACGGTCACTCGCCTTCCGCCCATGCGACCGGGCATCCTCTTGCCCTTAAAAACGTGACTAGGTGATGAGTTGGCTCCAGAGGAACCAGGCTGTCGATGAAACTTAGATGACCCGTGGCTGGCCGGACCCCCGCCAAAACCGTAGCGTTTTATAACGCCGGCGAAGCCCTTTCCTTTGCTGACGCCGGTTACGTCCACTACCTCTCCTTCCTGGAAAGACCCCACAGTGACCTCGCTGCCTACCCGGACGTCAACCGGTTCGTTTATCCGGAACTCTCTGAGCCATCTTTTGGGCTCCACCCCGGCCTTTTTAAAAGAAGCCCTCATTGGGCGGTTGACCTTGTTTGGCTTCACGTCTCCATAGCCCAAGACAACGGCAGAATAGCCATCCTTTTCTGGTGTGCGCAGAGCCGCAACTACGCATGGCCCGGCCTCAACCAACGTTACCGGGATCACTTTACCTTCCGAATCGAAGATCTGGGTCATTCCAACCTTGCGACCCAAGATGCCTTTCATAAACGCCAACTCCTTTCGACCTCAAACCCTCTAAAGCTTTATCTGGATATCCACCCCAGAGGGAAGATTCAACTGCATCAGCGCTTCCATCGTCTTCTGAGTGGGATCCACGATGTCGATAAGACGCTTATGGATGCGCATCTCGAACTGCTCCCGCGCGTTCTTGTCCTTGTGCGGCGACTTGAGCACAGTGAATCTGTTTATCTCAGTCGGAAGCGGAATAGGACCAGACACGCGCGCACCGCTCCTAATGGCGGTCTCTGCAATTTGCAGGGCTGAACTATCCAGCACTCGGTGATCAAAGGCTTTGAGTTTAATGCGGATCGTTTTGGCCATCTACGTCACTCCGCTAATCCAATATCTTCGTTACCACACCAGCACCTACGGTGTGACCGCCTTCTCTGACTGCAAACCTTAAGCCTTCTTCGAGGGCTATGGGAACGATGAGCTTTACCTCGAAGGTGGCGTTGTCTCCGGGCATGACCATCTCTACGCCATCGGGCAGCTTTATGTCGCCGGTGACGTCGGTGGTCCTGAAGTAGAACTGGGGCTTGTACCCTGTGAAGAACGGTGTGTGTCGGCCGCCTTCTTCTTTCTTCAAAACGTACACCTCGGCGTAGAAGTGTTTATGCGGGGTTATGGAACCTGGCTTTGCCACGACCATGCCTCGCTCTACCTCGTCTTTGTCCACGCCGCGCAGTAGTATGCCTATGTTGTCTCCGGCTATGGCTTCGTCCAAGATCTTCCTGAACATCTCGAGGGATGTGGCGACGGTCTTTATCTTATCCTCCCTCATTCCTATTATTTCCACTTCTTCTCCGGGCTTTATCCTTCCTCTCTCTACCCTGCCCGTTACGACTGTGCCGCGCCCTGTGATGGTGAATACGTCCTCTACGGGCATGAGGAAGGGTTTATCTACATCCCTTACGGGTTCAGGTATGTAAGAGTCGCAGGCATCGAGCAAGTCCCATATGGGCTTCGTGTCCTCGTTGTCCTCGTCTGCCTGGAGGGCTTTAAGCGCAGAACCCCTTACTACTGGGATCTCGTCTCCGGGGAAGCCGTACTTATTCAAGAGGTCCCTGACTTCCATCTCGACCAAGTCCAAGAGCTCCGGGTCATCTACCATGTCCACCTTGTTCATGAAGACGACTATGGCGGGGACGTTGACCTGACGTGCCAACAATACGTGCTCCCTCGTCTGGGGCATGGGACCGTCGGCTGCGGATACCACCAAGATAGCGCCGTCCATCTGGGCTGCGCCGGTGATCATGTTCTTTATGTAGTCTGCGTGTCCGGGGCAGTCTATGTGGGCATAGTGGCGGTGCTCCGTCTCGTATTCCACGTGAGATATGTTTATCGTTATCCCGCGCTCCCTCTCCTCGGGGGCCTTGTCGATCTGCTCGAAGGGCACGAAGTTAGCGAACCCCTTGCGGCTCAACGTCTTTGTGATGGCAGCAGTGAGCGTGGTCTTGCCATGGTCTATGTGACCGATGGTGCCTATGTTCAAGTGTGGCTTGCTCCTCGTAAATTTCTCTTTGGCCATGTCTACAAACAACCCCCCTTGTCTTTCGAAGGCAATGCCTACAGCTTCTAAGCGTTACTCGCTGCATCCGGCCCTGTAAAACCCTTATAATGCGAATTGCAAACGCAAATGATTATAGCATAAACCTAACACAAAAAAGACCCAGAGCTCTTAAGAAACCCTGGACCTTTACCTTTAAAAATGGAGCCGACTGCCGGAATCGAACCGGCGACCCCTTCCTTACCATGGAAGTGCTCTGCCTGCTGAGCTAAGTCGGCAAAAACACATGGTGGGGGGGGCAGGGTTCGAACCTGCGAAGGCATACGCCGGCAGATTTACAGTCTGCAGCCTTTGACCGCTTGGCTACCCCCCCGCACACGGCAATGTTATCTTACCAGCTTCCCATATGTTGTCAAGAGCTGCCGCGCAGGACAGCGCGGCAGCTCTTGAAGCGCTACAATTTAGGTTCTACGTAGTGCGGCTCCATCAACGGCCGCCACTTGGTCATCTCGCTATCGAACATATCCAACTCGGGCCCCACTTCCTTAGGGACATACGGCTGATAGGGGATCCGCTCGGAGAGCTCTCCGAACTCCTCTTTCACCTTCTTAAGTTGCCCTGGGTCAGCGATCAGATCAATAGCAGTGGATGAGAGCACTTTGGCACCGATGAGCATTCCTTTATGTCCTATGCTCGTGGAACCTACGGCCACGACGCCCCATGAATGGCCCGGTATTCCCTTCGGCCAACACGGAGTGTTCAGGGTAGCTACGGGAGCGACAAGACTTATCTCCCCCACGTCTGTAGAGCCCCCGCCGGTAAATACCGCAGGAGGCGGCGTGAAGACGAGCTTGTCGGGCAGCCCGGTCTGATCCTTGCCCATGTTCTTCTGCACTTCCTTGGCGAAGGATTGCTCTTCCTCGGCCCACTTGGGCAGGCCTATTTTTTCCATGTTTTTGTATATCAGCTTAGCTAATGCGTCATTCGAGTGTTTTTGGTGGTAAGCCTTTATAACCTGCACATCGTATGAGCAGCCGGATGCAAGAGCACCAGCCTTGACGCAGTTTTCGAACTTCTTGTACGTTTCTGGAAGCCTATCGTCGGTATCTCGCACATAAGCCATTACCACCACTTTATCAGGGACGATGTTCGGCCAAGAGCCGCCCTCTTGGATAATGTAATGGATCCTGTTAGTGAAATATAGGTGCTCCCTCAGATATTCTACGGCCACACCCATTATGTTAGCCGCATCCAGAGCACTAACGCCGTCCCATGGCGCTGAACCAGCATGAGCACTCTTTCCGGTGAAGGTAATCCTCAAAAGCATCAGGGCACTGGTGTGGGCACCGCTCTCGGCTTCGAATTTATTGGCGGGATGATTGTCCAACACCACGTCGGTCCCGTTAAAGACCCCCTCTCGAACCATAAAGATCTTGGCGCTGCCAGACTCCTCGGCAGGACAACCGAAGAACTTAACCGTGCCGGAGATGCCATGCTTTTCCATCACATGCTTTAAGGCTATGGCTGAGGCCGCCCCAGTCGTACCGAGGAGGTTATGGCCGCATCCGTGGCCAGGAGCTCCTTCCACAACGGGTTCCTTATATGACACAGCCTTCTGGGATAATCCCGGCAAAGCGTCGTACTCTCCAGTGAAGCCAATCACAGGCTCTCCAGATCCCCACGTCGCCACCATGGCCGTCGGCATTCCTGCCACGCCCATTTCCACCTTAAACCCATATTTCTCGAGGAGTCTTTTTAAAACATCGGAAGACTTGAACTCTTGGAAACCAAGCTCGGCGTAGCTCCAGATCCCATCGGCTACGGAGGCGAGTTCTTCTGCGTGACCATCAAGGAAGGCGACTGCCTCCCCCTTCGCAGCTTCAAAATCAACCTGAGTTGCAGCGGAGGCCAAAGGAGGGAAGAAAGCTACTGCCACAAGAAGCACGCCTATACCCCAGGCTCGCAACCACTTCCGCACCGCACGCATCGCCATCATCTCCCTTAATATGAAATTTATGAATCATTGCTTCATATTATAAACGCTATTTATGAGGCAGGACACACCACCAAAATATAAAATCACTGTAAGATATTATGAGGTTAAGCTAAAAATCTACAGCGGATGATCGGCGTTGTCGGCGACAACGCTTTCCCTTGAACTACGACCTCGAGAACAGAACCCATGCCCATATGCTCGGTTCGTCCACACTAACTAATCTATCGCGGGCACCCTTGAACAAAATCATAGTTATCAAGCTCGGACTGCCGTGCGGTATCGAAGCCAAAGCTCGGAGGCGAGATAAGCTGCAGCCGCGACGATGATTATGGTTGCACCTGATGTGAGGTTAAAGCGATAGGCCAAAAAGAGACCCGAGAGAGAGAAAACGAGGCTTAGAAGAGAAGAAAGGACCATCATGCCAGCCAGAGAACGGCAATACTTCTCGGCCATATACGGTGGAATAGAAATCAGCGCTATCACCAAGATCAGCCCTATCATCCTGATGACGAGGACAATCGAAAGCGACGTGAATATTATCAGGGCAAAGTGCAGATGCGCCACCGGCACGCCCCTCACGCGGGCAAATTCCTCATCGTACGAGTAGGCCAAAAGTTGGCCATAAAACAATGGAACGAGCGCACATAAAAGAACTGCCATGGCAGACATGAGGATCATGTCCGTATTCGTGACCATGAGTATGCTGCCGAAGAGATAACTCATCAAATCCGCCATGTATCCTGGAGTGAGATCGGCGAAGAGCACCCCTATGGCCATACCCACAGCCCAAATTATGCCTATAATCGCATCTGCTCTGGACTTCCCCTTTAGCGTCACCCATGCCATAAAGATGGAGGAGAGCAAGGCGAAAGCCATCGCCCCAAGTTGCGGCGAAAAGCCGAAAAAGAGCGCCATGCCAATTCCGCCATAGGCTGCATGTGCAACGCCTCCAGCCATGGACACCAAGCGCTTGGTAACCACCATCGTGCCGACTATACCGCAGATGACGCTGGCCAGACACGCAGCGATTAAGGCGTTGCGCATGAAATCGTATTGAAGCGCTTCAAACATTATCCTTATCCTCGTGACGGGCCAAGACGCGGTGGGGAAGGCCGTGCGCTATAATCTCGACTGGGCAAGACCCGTAGGCAAGTTTCAGCATCTCAGGCGTTATCTCATTTGAGCTGTGGTAATACACAGCTCCGTTCACACATGCTACAGCCGTGGCATAGCTTGAAACGACCGATACATCGTGGCTTACCGCCACAACTGTAATCATCCTGTTCAGCTCTCGCAGCTTGTCATAGAGGATGCCCTGCGCTTCCACATCCACGCTGGCGGTGGGTTCGTCCAAAAGCAACATCTTGGGCTCCGAAGCCAAGGCTCTCGCTATGAGGACGCGCTGGCGCTGTCCCTGGGAGAGTTCGCCCATCCTGACAAACTCGTATCCCCCCATGCCCATCTCTTCGAGCGCCTCTTGTGCCTTGATTTTATCCTCCCTCTCATAAAAACCCTTCGAACTCCGCAGCCTGCCCATGAGGACTACATCTAACGCCGTGACAGGAAAATCGAGGCTGAAACTCGAATTCTGTGGTACATATCCCAACAGATGCGATGCGCGCCTTGGCTCAACGCCAAACACACGAACCTTACCACGCTGAGGCCTGTAGAGCCCCAAGGCGAGCTTCAGGAGCGTCGTCTTCCCCCCTCCGTTGGGACCGATAATGGCCAGAAATTCCCCATGAGGCACAGCAAATGACGCCCCTCGCACTGCTGGAGAATGATTATATGAAAACCACACGTCTTCAAAGATAATGTCAGGCGTATCTGAAGTCATTTACATAGCCTCCGCGAGGATTTTAGACACGGCTTTAAGGTTTTCGGTCCAATCCTCGGCGAGTGGATCGATATCGATCAAATTCGCTCCGATCGCATCGGCGATAACCTTAGCGCCGGCCTTCGAATGCTGAGGGGAGACGAAGATCGCCTTCGTCCCTTCGAGCCTCGCCATCTCGATCAAGCGAGCCAAGTCAGCCCCCTTAGGCTCCTTCCCCTCCGCTTCTATGGAAACTTGGATTAACCCATAGTCATTGGCAAAATATCCCCACGCGGGATGGAAGACTATGAACTTTTTACCGCGCACGCCCTTTAAGGTTTCCCACAGCTCTGCATCCAGGTCGGTTATCTCCTTTAAAAAAGTCCTGTAGCGTTCCCTATAAACATCTATTCCATCATGGTCGATAGATGCAAGGCCGCGGTAGACATTATCGGCGATCCTCAAGGCTGCGAGTGGTGATGTCCAGATATGCGGATCTGAACGATCTCCTTCGTGGTCACCATCTTCAAGGAAGGGGATGCCGTAGGCAGCGTCTACCACCACTAATTTTGGATTTGTAGCCTTTATCCTTGGCAAAAGGTTCGCTTCAAAGGGAAAGCCGGTAGCAAAATATGCGCGGGCGCTGGAGAGCGCTGCCATTTGTTTGGGCTTGGGTTCAAACGTATGGGGATCATCACCAGGTCTGATCAAAGCCTCTGCTTTGATTCCGCTGCCGCCTATGCGCTCGACGAAATACGCCATCGGCGGCACCGACACAAAGGCCAAAAGCGCCTCTTCGCTTGAAGCTGAGCGGATGCCTATCGTGCCTTCCGCAACGACAAAGGCCAACAAAAAGAAGACCGCAGAAACAAACCGTCTCAACGTTGCTCTCCTCCCTTTTCATAGTCGATTAACTTCCCTTTCCTGCACTTAGCGCACAACCCTTCGAACACTAATGTTGCCCGGCGGACCTCAAAGCCTTTTCCTACCAACGAGGCGAGCTCCTTGGAATCATCGAAATTGAACGGCCGCAGGCAAAACAGATGTCCGCATTTCTCGCACCTGAAATGCGCATGAGGGGGGTTGTGGGCACATGCTTTAGCATAATAACGGCAATTTTCTATTTCCCCCACACACCTCACTAACCCCTCTCTTTCAAAGAGCCTCACAGTACGATAAACTGTGGCCAAGTCCACACGCTTCTCAGCCGGGAGGGCTCGATGTAGTTCTTTTGCAGTAAAATGACAATCCGTATCGAATATCTTTTGTAGTATCGCCAGGCGCTGCTCCGTCACGGCAAGCCCCTTGGCTTTTAAAGCCTCGAGAGCATCACACAGATCCATGGATCTACTTTACACCAGATGCAAACGATTTGCAACTAATTTAGACCATTGACATGCTCGATACCAGGTGTAAAATACTGAATACAAGAATAGCAATAACAAGCAATAAAATATAATCATTTCAAGGAGGTGGGCACATGAGGATAGACCAGGAGCTTTGCGTGCGCTGTCTTAAATGTCTTCCCTACTGTCCCGTGGATGCCATTATAAACGGACCCGAAGGAGTACACATAGACCAGGGGCTCTGCGCTGAGTGCGGAACATGCCTCCGCGCGGCAGGTTGCCCAACCGGTGCGCTCCAAGAGCCTGAGGATGTCTATAAGGAACCGAGATCCGTGCGGAAATTCTTCTCTGACCCAACAACGACACACAAGGAGACGATGATCCCAGGGCGAGGCACAGAAGAAGTCAAAACCAACGATGTAACTGGGCGCGTAAAGCGAGGTCAGGTAGGCATAGGGATAGAAATGGGACGCCCTGTTTTGGGGACCAAAATGACTGAGGTTGAAAAAGTTACCATGCGCCTTGCCCAGATGGGTATTCAGTTAGAACACAATAACCCCCTTTTTTATTTGATAGACGACCCACAAAAGGGTACGCTCAAAAGCTGGGTTAAAAATGAGCAAGTCATTTCCTGCATAGTGGAATTTGAGATCCCTTTTGAGAGATTAAAAGAAGTCCTCCAGGCAATCCGCGAGCTTGCCAGTGAGGTAGACACTGTGTTTTCCCTCGATCTAGTGTCGAGGTTCGACGAAGATGGAAACATCCCAACGCTACCGATATTGGAAGAGCTTGGGATATGCTATCGTCCAAATGCTAAAATAAACCTGGGCCTTGGACGCCCTCTGCGGGAGGAGTGAAAATATGACTCATTCATTGCACAGGCGTGGGGATGCAGAGTCCTTAAAACGCGACTACGTGCTGTTGTTTACGCCAGCTGCGGGCATCAATCACGAAGGCTCTCACGAAAAACTGGAAAAGATCATAGATATCATAGCCGAAGCCGGTCCAACCAATATAGGTTCTTACGACGTCAAGAAGAATATCTACGACGGCATAACCATAGAGGACGTAAAAAAGAACCTGAGCATGTCAAAAGTCCCCCGCGTGAGATGTTGCTTCAGCGACAAAAACAAAGTCCTTCAAGTTCTCAAAAAGGTGAAAGATGGAGACTTCGGCATATCAGTGACGGTGAGCGGCCTTATCGACGAAGTCTTAAACATGAGTAAAGAAATCAATTGCAAACCGCACTCCATAAATCTCTCCCTGGGCGTGTGGGGGCGAACCGAAAAACTGCCCGATGAAACCGTAATGGAAATCGTAACCATGTGCGGCCACGGCCTTCTTTCAAAAGCCCTCGTTAAAAAGGAAGCCGAGCTGGTGCGCAAGGGGAAAAAGAGCATACGACAGGCAGCCGAAGAACTGGCAAGGCCTTGTACGTGTGGTATTGTAAACGTAGATAGAGCTCAAGATATCCTTTCTCGATGGATAGCAAGAGATATGTAGGGACACTTACATTTTGTAAATACAAATATAAAGACATGAAGGAGGTATGTAAAAAATGAAAAAGTTAGTCACCTTGTTGGCGGTATTAGGGTTGATCTTGGGGCTTTGTAGTTTTGGACCAGCATGGGCTGCGTACCCAGAGAAGCCGATCACCCTTGTGGTGCCATTCTCTGCAGGTGGCGGAAGCGACGTCATGGCCCGTGCCATCGCCAAGGTCTTCCAGGATGAAAAGTTGTTGCCACAGCCGCTGGTCGTAGAAAACAGGCCCGGCGGCAGCGGTGCAGTAGGGTATGCCTATGTGGCAAGAAGAGCCGGCGATCCGTATATCATCGCGACCGTGAGTTCCAGCTTTTGGACCACACCCCTTACGGCGGAATCTCCGGTAAGCTACAAGGACTTCACGCCAATTTCAGGCCTAGGTCTCGACCCATTCCTTCTTATGGTAAACCCAAAATCACCATATAAAACTTTAGAGGATGTGATAAAAGCAGCCAAAGAAAAACCTATGGGGTTGACCATGGGCGGCACAAGCCTTTCTGACGACAGAGTCTGTACCGGGCTACTTGAAAAGGCCGCTGGCATCAAGTTTAACTACGTTCCTTTCGAGGGTGGTGGAGAAGCCATGACGGCACTCTTGGGAGGACATGTGGATCTATGCTGGGCTAACCCAGGAGAAGCGCTGAATCAGCTTGAGGCAGGAAGAGCTGTAGCATTAGCGGTGAGCGTGGAAGAACGTCTTGCAAAATTGCCAGACGTTCCTACTTTTTCTGAGGCTGGGTATCCCCAAGTGGTCCACTATCAACTCCGCGGCATTGTAGCGCCTAAAAATGTCCCTGAAGAAGCCGTAAAGGTATTAGAGGCGGCCTTCAAAAAACTTCACGATAGCCAAGCATGGCAGAAGGATTATATGGAGCGTTTTATGGTAATGTCTCGTTACTATAATGCCAAAGATTTTGCCAATGCCATAGTAGAGCGCAATGATGCCTATACGGTTGTGTATAAGGAAATAGGCGTGCTGAAGTAAACATAACTAAATTGAAATTATTGCACTATCTATAGGACCACAAGAACTTCAAGGGAAGGCTTGTTGCCTCCCCTTGAAGTTCTAAAAGAGAAAGAGGAGTGCTAAAAATGAAGCGAGGCACGCAAATATCGGCTGTAGTTTTGCTCCTCTTGGCAATTTATATTATGGTCACAAGCATAAACAAGTTGGGATATAAGCTCAACGGCTTGCCAGGGCCAGGCTACGCTCCATTTTGGATCGCCGTCTTTTTGGTCTTCTTCGCCTTGGGAGTACTGTGGGAGGCAAAGAGGCTGCCCGGCGGTTCTATATTCACACGGCAGACACTAAAGATGTTGGCCATATTGACCATAGCAGGCATCATCACCATTGTCCTTGCGCTGTTCTTAGGGCTCTTGACGAGCTTATCCCTTGTAGCTGGAGCTTTGGTATGGTTCCTGGGAGGCTCATTAAAACAAGCTGTCCTCACCGTTCCCACTGTAGGAATATGTTTTTACTTGCTCTTTCAAAGGCTCCTTATGGTGTCTTTCCCAAAAGGGCCTTTTGGCTTTTAGGGGGTTAATATTATGGAGACGCTCGAGCTGCTAATTGACGGTTTTGCTGTAGCTCTGCAAGGACAAAATCTCTTGGCTTGCCTGATAGGCGTAATCGGAGGCGTCACAATAGGTGCCTTGCCGGGCCTTGGCCCATCCACCGGCGTAGCCGTGCTGCTTCCTCTCACCTTTGGCAGAGATCCCACTACGGCCATCATCATGCTCGCCGGCATTTACTACGGAGCCATGTTTGGCGGAGCCATATCCTCGATACTCATTAATACTCCAGGCGACTCAGCAGCAGTGATGACGTGTGTAGATGGTAACCCTTTGGCCCAACAAGGGCGTGCTGGAGCCGCGCTTGGGATGGCATCCTTGGCATCGTTCATCGGCGGTACAATATCGATAATTATCTTCACGTTTTTGGCGCCCAAACTGGCCGAGGCAGTCCTTTGGTTCGGCCCCCCGGAATACTTCGCACTGATGGTCATGGGTCTTTCTACTGTATCAGGGCTCACCGGCAAATCCCCCTTCAAGGGCATGACATCCATGCTTGTAGGGTTAGCACTTTCCACAGTAGGCGTAGACCTGGTAACTGGTAAGCCGAGGTTCTGTTTTGGAAGGCCCGAACTGTTCAGCGGGATAGAGTTTATCACGGTAGCGCTGGGCCTTTTTGGTATTGCCGAGCTCATCAACCTGGCTGCGGGCGAAGGCGGGCAACTAAAGCGGACAGAAGTTAAGCTTTCTTTTAAAAATATGCTACCGAACAAGGAAGACTGGGGCCATTCTTGGCCTCACATTTTGCGCGGCACGTTTCTGGGCTTTTTTATAGGCATGCTTCCAGGGGCAGGAGGCACAATAGCCTCTTTCATTTCTTACTCCACGGCAAAGCGCAGATCTAAGAGACCGCAGCTCTTCGGCAAAGGGGCTATCGAAGGAGTGGCTGCTCCTGAATCCGCGAACAACGCCGCTTCTGTAGGAGCCTTTGTCCCACTTCTCGCCCTGGGGGTACCGGGCTCGGCCACTACAGCCGTACTTCTGGGAGCGTTAATGATGTTTAACTTGCGCCCAGGCCCACTGATATTTCAACGAGCACCTGAGTTTGTCTGGGGGCTTATAGCGTCAATGTACGTGGGCAACGTTATGCTCGTAGCGCTAATGCTCTTATTCATAGCCGCTTTCGTAAGAGTGCTCGACATTCCAGTTCACCTATTGGTGGCTTCTGTCTTCGCCCTGATCCTGGCGGGGTCTTTCAGTTTGAATGTGGGCCTTTTTGAAGTGGGCATCACGGTGGCCTTCGGTGCAATAGGCTATATTATGAAAAGGCTCGAATATCCTCCAGCACCGCTTGTGCTTGCCCTCGTTTTAGGGCACATGCTTGAAAACTCTTTTAGACAATCGATGATTATGTCCCGAGGTGACATCTCTATCTTTTTTACCCGTCCTATATCTCTCATATTGATCGTCATTGCCGTCGCCGCGGTAGTCATTCCTGCGATTCGAAGCTCCCGAAGGGGAAGCATAAGCCGCACATAATAATAAAATAGCGACATATCCAGTAGGAGCATAAGGGGACAGTTATTTCCTGTTCCCTTATGCTCGATTTTTTCCTACAGAGATAGCCTACCTCGTTCTATAACAAGCTTACCATCCACCCACAGACTGGGAGTAGAGAGCACTCCGTCTAAATGGGTAAGGCTTTTATTTTGACCTCCCAGGGTAAGATTATCGCCCAAGGCAAGGTGAATGCTGCCTAAACGCTTTTTATCCTCGGAGACGGTGGTACCGTGGCGGGCAGCGGGATTGGTACCCACAGCGAACTCGCCTAAGTTCCAAGAGTTAGAATCACCCCGAGCTTTAAGAATAGCCTGCAATCGGCGCGCAGCTTCACTACCCTCGATCGCCACTACCCGTCCATGTTCAAAGCGCCAAATCACTGGCTCATGAAGCATGCCGATCTGGTGCAGTGAAGAGTCCACCACGACAGTTCCTATGGCCGTCCCCTCCACCGGGGCCATAGCTGCCTCGCCATCGGGAAAACAAGCAATGGTGCCAGGACGAAAAACCCCAGAAAGCTCAAAGCAGGGCCGACCAGCTATTGAGAAGGTGACGTTTGTTCCAAGCTCACTGGTAATATGGACCTCTGAACCGGCAGTAAGGAGATCCGACACCGCCTTTGTGATGCGTCCAACCTCAGCATAATCGGCCGTGGCGGCACCGCCTCTGAGTGTAGCCACAGAAATCTCTGGCATGCCAATGTACTTGCAGCCCCTTTTTAGCGCTGTGCGGACAGCATCGGTATGGGCAAACCCCGTCGAAGTGGCAAAGAGCATTAACTCAGCGCCAAGGATCCCTAGGCTTACCACCTGAGTAGGTTCTAAGCCGTGAACTGGTCGACGTACCATCATCGTGATCGTCGGTTCCAGTCCCAGTTCATAGGCTGCAGCCGCTAAGGCTTCAGCTACCTCCGGCTCGACGCCGGTATCGGTGATGATAGCGACCTCCTTAACGCTTTCTTTGTTTAGTTCTACTGGTATGCGTGCGTAGTGTTGCAGAGTAAAATCATGCATTATTTTTGCCCTCCGTCCTTTTAACAATCGGGTATCCCGTTTAATTTTCCTCAGATACATAGTGCTTAATAATTTTTTCAGCTCGATCGATAGCTACAATTCCACAAGCGCAGAGATAGGTCAGCTCTTCAGCTGCTTGTCGCACTGTTTTGTGACCTTTCTTCACTATAGGGATGAGGAGCAACATGCGATCGCCATCACTCTCCCCCGAAGTTTTGCTACTCCACCTTATTTAAGCAAGCCGACCTCTTTGAAGATGCTCGAATAAAGTTCGTTTTGCTTCACAATGGCATCGCTGAATTCTTTAGCTGGTAGATAGCGTGCCGTCACCATGTTGGGTTCAATGTATTCTTTCTGCCAGGTTGGACTTTCGCTCAACTTTTTAAAGGCTGCCTCTAATACGCTCAAAGCATCTTCTGGAATATCTTTTGGTGCCACAATGCCACGGAATTGGAAAAAAACTACGCTCTCATATCCCAGTTCTTCAAAGGTGGGAACCTCTGAAAGCAGAGCCAACCGCTTGTCGCTCGAAACCGCCAATGCTCTGGCTTTCCTGGCTTCAAGCTGGTTCAAGGCTTCACCCGGGTTAGCCCAGCAAAGTTGCACATGACCGCCCAGCAAGGCTACCATAGCATCGCCACCACCTTCAAAAGGCACATAGCTAAACTTCACACCTGCATCTTTCTCTAATAGGGAGGTGCACACTCGGTCGTCAGAAAAACCACTCGCACCACTTATCATCAAGCCCTCGGGTTTGCCCTTTGCCTCCTCAAGCATATCGTCCAAGGTTTTGTAAGGCGCATCCCATTTCACCATTAATAAAAAAGGATCCATAGCCAAGGCTGAAATCGCTGTGAAGTCTTTGTAGCTCACCGGCGAATTGCCCGCCAACGGCGTAGTCCAGAAACTTGAACTTACTGTAGCAATGATATATGGATCACCCACTCTCTTCGCTACATATGTATACCCTATAGCGCCGCTGCCACCGGGCCTGTTTTCTACCACTAAAGGCTGCGGCAGGATTTGTTCCTTTTGCATCACATTGGCAATAGCACGGGCCATAACATCACTGCCACCACCTGCTGACATAGGTACCAATAAGGTGATGGGTTTCGTGGGATACTGTGATGCTGCCAGTGCCGCCATTTGACCGTGACCAAACAAAGCTACGCTCAAAATCATTGCAAGTAGAAACATCACAACTTTTTTCATTAAGCTTCCCCTCCCTTTTTG
>NZ_JADEVE010000043.1 GCF_016125955.1 Acetomicrobium sp. S15 = DSM 107314
TCAACTTGTCTCGGTAGATGTGCCGTGGGGTGAGGCGGTTGCCCCCGAAGCTATAGCGGAGGCGGTTAGGGTTCATCCCGAGGCGAGGGCGATCCTTTTAACGCACAATGAAACTTCAACCGGCGTCATAAACCCGATTCACTCTCCCCAAAGGGTATGATGTTGTCTCATCGCCGCCGGTCAGGGGGGGAGGCAAAGACGTGATCTTTAAAGAGGAGTTAAAGTGGAACGCAAAGAGGAGGTTTTGATTAGCATGGCAACATATAGAAGGCGCAAGCGTCGCCCCAAGGTGTGCCACTTTTGTTCCGATGACGTGAAGAGAGTGGACTATAAAGAGATAGAAAAGCTGCGCA
>NZ_JADEVE010000044.1 GCF_016125955.1 Acetomicrobium sp. S15 = DSM 107314
CCAACTTACCTCAAGCCTATCCTGGATTCGGTAAAAGATCGTTTCGACAGGAGCGAACCCCAACTGCCGAAGACGGGGATCTTTTTGGGAGGTTCCGATGCAGGCGGTTATGTTATATAATGGGACTTTACATAAAGGTGAGCACATCACGGTGAAGGGAAGTGTAAGCTTGATAAGCAAACTCCTTTTTGAGGCAGTACAGATTCCCCGCCACCTTTATCACCGGCACCAAGGGAAAGCCTTGTGGCGCGCCTCCGCCCGTCGTAAATATTATTACGTTAGCCCCTGCGGCAGCGAGGCCGGTTAGGATTTCGCTCTC
>NZ_JADEVE010000045.1 GCF_016125955.1 Acetomicrobium sp. S15 = DSM 107314
GTGGTTCCATGGCGCCGTGGTCTCCCGGCGGAAAAGAGACGTCAACCTCCACTACTGTGTCCGCTTCCCTGAAGGCCCGCTCCACATCGCCTTTTCTGATCTTCGTCCTGTTTGCCACCTACGAGTGCATGTACAGTTGTAAGCCCTACTTTTAACGCCTGAAGAGCCGCAGTGGAATACGCACTCTCACATAGTGAAGGTGTCACCAAAATCCGATTAAGCTTCTCGATTACCTTGGTGTTGGCCATTCCCCTCACCACACCAATGGCACGACCGCTCTCATCCGTGTCAACTCCAGGTTGT
>NZ_JADEVE010000046.1 GCF_016125955.1 Acetomicrobium sp. S15 = DSM 107314
TGAGCTCCCTCCTTAGCTTCGACGAAGCGCTTCTTTCTCCTGACCTTTTCCTCCACTAAACTGTAAACTACAGGCACTAGGATAAGCGTTACCAGTGTAGAAAGCAATAATCCTCCTAAAACTGTAACTGCCAGCGGCCTCCATATCTCCGCACCTTCACCGCGACTTAAAGCCAACGGCAGCTACCCAAAAATCGTAGTGAGCGTAGTCTGATATGCGCAAGAACCACTGCTCAAGGCTTCGTTTTCTTACCGGCGTGCCACAGCGCCAGCAATTGCCTTCGATCACCTGCTCGTTGGCGAGCACGGTTTTGCACT
>NZ_JADEVE010000047.1 GCF_016125955.1 Acetomicrobium sp. S15 = DSM 107314
GGTGATAATGGTGGAAAACTATAAAGAATTTTATGAGGGTAAAACCGTTTTGGTAACGGGCGGAGCTGGAGCTATTGGGTCAAACCTTTCGCAAGCTTTAGTGGAGTTGGGAGCTCAAACGATCCACGACCGGCTCCATCACGAAATAGGGGACGCAGAAGTTCATGAGCCCCTCGATGTTCCCGAGTTGGACCTTGAGCGTAACCACCAGCACCATATCGGAGAATGTTCTGGCGGATATGCTGGGCGTAAGCCGGACCCCCGTAAGGGACGCCCTAAGGCGCTTGGAGATGGACGGGTTCGTTAGGGTCATACCAAATCAGGGTGTGG
>NZ_JADEVE010000048.1 GCF_016125955.1 Acetomicrobium sp. S15 = DSM 107314
TACGGACTGATTATACATGACTTAGTAGTATATCAAAAGGGGGCGGATGAAGTGAGCAAAACGGTAGTGGCAATATGTGTGTTTTCGCTGTTTGTGGTTTTGAGCGGGGCTGCCGTGGCAGCGGATAAGATTAAAATGGGAGCTATCTATCCGTTCACCGGTCCTATGGCTGGCACAGCGAAGATGTGCAGAGACGGAACATTGATGGCGGTTGATATTTTAGAGAGGGGCGACGTTTGAGCAAACCACGAAAGTCCTTAGCGCAAAACCTCATATGGTGGTCGCTGTTACTCTTGGCGCGCTTCTTCAGGTTCCTGCCTCACG
>NZ_JADEVE010000049.1 GCF_016125955.1 Acetomicrobium sp. S15 = DSM 107314
TAGCCCAAATTTCATCGATGTAAGGCTGATCGATATGGACAAGGAGAAATGCGAGCGCCTGGCCCAAGAGCTGAAAAAGACCGTCGTATTGTGTGCCAGCGCCGACGATGAAGAGTTCGGGCGGGTGGAGATCCCGAGGGACATTCCTCGTGAGCGAATACTCCTGAGAGGGAGCGGCATGGTCTCGAACGGCGTATTGGAGAGTATGAGATTGTCTATGACCTCTTTGACCGAAGAGGAGGTGGAGTTCACTATCCTTCCCCAGCGCTCTTTCTTCATATAGGGAAGCACCTCCCGGATACTCCTCACG
>NZ_JADEVE010000050.1 GCF_016125955.1 Acetomicrobium sp. S15 = DSM 107314
GCCTTGTGGTGAAGGATTAGTGCCTCATTTAATCGTGGTTAGTGCTCCTGGTCTTGAGCTGCAGGATTTGCTCCTCGCTGCAGAAAAAGAGCTGCAGGAGGCAGGTTATATGTTGGCTTCACCTCTGATTTGCAGAACAGGTTAAAGCTTCATCGGGCAGGTAGAAGGGGGCAAACCCCAGAGTCAGGTCTTTACTTTTTGTGTTTCTTAGCCTGCCCTAACTTTTGCTCTTCTTGCTCTTAATTTCCACTCTCACCTTCACATTCACTCTTCACTCTTCACTGATTACTAATCACTCAATCTCACTTCCAATCTCACA
>NZ_JADEVE010000051.1 GCF_016125955.1 Acetomicrobium sp. S15 = DSM 107314
GCTTTCATCAGGCGGATTTTAGTTTGTTTTATCCGATAAAGGCATTATCGAAGGGAGGTTTTAACGATGAGGATTTTTCTTATGGTCATTCATGTGATATCCTGTACTGTTTTAATTGATGTTATATTATTACAGCATGATGATCCCTCCGATCAGCCAGGAGACGCAGAGCAACCGCCCGTGGGCAGGGCCGAAGATAAGCCTCGCCATATGGGGAACCAAAGGCCCACGAAGCCTATGACGCCGCAAAAAGAAACGACGACGGCTGTGGCGCACGAGGAGACCAAAAGCAGGAGGGCTCTCA
>NZ_JADEVE010000052.1 GCF_016125955.1 Acetomicrobium sp. S15 = DSM 107314
CCTTTACACGATTTTTGAAATAATAAATATAGTACATACTATTATACTCCTTGAAGAAGTAGTAGTTGTGCTAAATATAAGTGGTGCCCAAGTTGTCTTAGGCTTAGGCGGTGGCTCATCTATGGATACAGCAAAGGCCGCAGCAATACTCGTGAAAAACCCAGGAGTTGTTATAAATTACCTAAAAGGGATCATTCGTGGCAGGAAGATAAGGACTACGATCCCTGACGAATCTGCCAATAAACCTGCAGATTTGGTTTAAGAGAACTTCACTGCACTTCGCCCTAACCAATTGTGGGTGGCAGACCTAACCTATGTCGCTGTACGCAGTGGGTTTGTATATGCTGCATTCGTCATAGACATATTGCTGAGATTCATCGTAGGTTGGCGAATTCTTGAGTTCTTTAAAGACGGACCTCGTACTCGATGCATTAGAACAGGCTCTATATGCCCGGAGGTATACGAAGGGGTTTGTTCAACTCAAGCGCTATTGCCAAAGCCCTAAAGTCCGCGCCCTCGAGCAAAGAAGAGATATCGTCCGCTTGAGAGAGGAGAAGCTGTAATGCGAGCTCTAGCTTATGAAGCATTTGGTCGCTCTGC
>NZ_JADEVE010000053.1 GCF_016125955.1 Acetomicrobium sp. S15 = DSM 107314
ATCGCCGATAATGTCTACCGCGGCCTTGCATCTATCGACCATGATGGAATAGATGTTTATAGGGAACGCTACAGGACTTTTTTAAAGGAGATAACCGACCTGGATGCAGAGCTGTGGGTCCATGGATGTCTTGACCAATACGCAGGCGTTTAGAAATCTCGGTTGTTCGGTCAGGCCGACAGGGGGGGTCTCGAAGACGTCGCTTTTTCTGAGGATCGTTCCTCCGTGATGTATTATCCCCCCTACCGAACTTTGGGTAAGGGGAATGGCATCACCGTCCAAAAGCCCCTCGTAGCCGCGACGAATTCCCACAACATCAAGACC
>NZ_JADEVE010000054.1 GCF_016125955.1 Acetomicrobium sp. S15 = DSM 107314
CTTTTCTAACATCCGTCCGTCATCGCCCATCACAACTTTATATAGCGCCGATAGGTTGCCTGGGTTAGTGGCTATAGGTCTTGGCAATTCCGGCACCCGCTTAAGCCTGACTAATATATAGGGCTTTCTTTCTGCCACCCATCCGATGGGCCCAGTGGGTGAAATGAAAGCTGACGGGCTTTGGGTATGGCGCTTTTGCACGAAGCGCGCCGCGTGGATTTCGTCATTGAACACCACTAAAGTGCCAAGGCCGCGGGCTATAGAGCTAGCCGCCACAGCTACGGCAGCAGAGACGTTCGCCGGCCCGTCTGAACCGCTGAGTTTAGGATGTCGCATGGCGCCTGTCACGACTACTGGTATATCGCTTTGCACCAGTAAGTCCAGGGCAAAGGAAGTTTCCTCGATAGTGTCGGTCCCTTGTGTGACCACGACGCCGTCGATCCCGCTACGAGCTTTATCTTCGATCGCTTCGGCCAACATCAACATGTCGTCTGTGGTCAAATCTCCTGAGGGCATTTGACGAAAGTTCGACGCGGACACGTCAATTGCCTCATCCACTCCGGCAGCGCGCACTATTTCTTCAGCCGTAAGGCTCGGTGCCACGCCGCCTGCGGAAAGCGGAACAGAGGCGATGGTGCCGCCTAACGCAAAAAGATGAACACGTGGCAAGCAAATCCCTCCTTTTGCCATTCTTAAGACATATCCCTCTATAGCTCAAGTTGATTTTACTCATCCCTACCATTGAGGCTAAAGAGAGATTTCCCATGTTTAAATTAAATAAACCCGTTCTTCATGTCAAAGCAATTTGTTACTTAATGTTATCTAAGCGTGGCCTCATGAAAGTTATAAGGGTTCACCCATCACTTACACTCTATCGCATATTTCCCCTCTGAAATCTCCGAAATATTCACAGATTACCCGCCTCCATTCTTCTGTCTTTTACTTGCCTAAGGCTTTGTAAGCGTATGGTCCGCCAAGCTGGATCACGGCGCAGCGAAGCCGGCCAGACTTATTTAGAGATACTTGCCTTCTATTCGTCAAGTTCATATTTTCGGCGCTCATCGGGATCCTCAAAATAGACTTTCTTAGGGTCAAAAGCTTCCGGATCAA
>NZ_JADEVE010000055.1 GCF_016125955.1 Acetomicrobium sp. S15 = DSM 107314
CTTTTCTAACATCCGTCCGTCATCGCCCATCACAACTTTATATAGCGCCGATAGGTTGCCTGGGTTAGTGGCTATAGGTCTTGGCAATTCCGGCACCCGCTTAAGCCTGACTAATATATAGGGCTTTCTTTCTGCCACCCACAATTGGTTAGGGCGAAGTGCAGTGAAGTTCTCTTAAACCAAATCTGCAGGTTTATTGGCAGATTCGTCAGGGATCGTAGTCCTTATCTTCCTGCCACGAATGATCCCTTTTAGGCCCATGTCTTTCATCAGGCGCTCCACAGTGCACCTGAGCCACTTTAATGCCCTCTCGATTGAGAGGTCCTACATACTTTCCTAGCTCCGTAGACTCAGGAATTCCTCCCATACCCTTTTAATTTCTTCCCGCAACATGGCATCACGCCTTTTGCGAGGCCAGTGAGAAGCTGGATCGA
>NZ_JADEVE010000056.1 GCF_016125955.1 Acetomicrobium sp. S15 = DSM 107314
TGTCGTTGAGTATAAACGAAAAGGCGTTGATGCCGAGCTTTCCCTCTCCTAAGTGGGCATGCCGATCTCTCTTGCTGCCCTTGTCACTGCTTTGGCCGCTGCCGTACCTTCGAGCTGAGCTGCCACGAGGGCTTTTTGGCCGCCGGTAGCAAGCAATAAGGCTGCCCGTAAGTTATAGAAAATCCCAGTCGCCGCCAGAAATCCAACCTATAATGGCCGTCACCATTTGTTTGCTCATCTGCCAGAGATAGGCGAATGCCCCGGCGAGTGCGCGATGAGGCGGGTATTTAATCATGGCAGGGCGTATACCAAGTAGAGGAATGCTTTCTTTGATCACTTGATCAAATGGGGCTTTACATACCCCTTGTGCCACATAAAGGTTAACTCCCACAGGTGGAGTAATCATACCAATACACAAATTTACCGTCATTAAAACGCCGAAGAACACAAG
>NZ_JADEVE010000057.1 GCF_016125955.1 Acetomicrobium sp. S15 = DSM 107314
CTTTTCAGGCTCCATTCTGGAAATTTGGGACCATAATGGCGCCGCTACTGCAGTAATAGCCACATCCAATGGCAGCCCGTGTCTGCGGAGCAATAAATCAAAAATATAAGTGATGGCTTCTGTATCCGTCTGCAACATACACTTGTAGCCAAACATTTCCAAGTATCTTTTATTAGCGCCGTAAGAGGATATTTCACCGTTATGGACAATGGACCAGTCCAGCAAAGTGAAGGGATGGGCCCCGCCCCACCAGCCCGGGGTATTTGTGGGGAAACGCCCGTGAGCTGTCCAGACATAGCCTTTGTACTCATC
>NZ_JADEVE010000058.1 GCF_016125955.1 Acetomicrobium sp. S15 = DSM 107314
TTTTTATGAGATTAATCGACAAGATTTTGCCTCACCTCCACAAGGGACTCAAGACTTCAGAGGCAGAGGGGATAAAAACTTCATTGCAGAAGACCACTTTATTGGTATTGGCGGTCACGGGATTTTGGGGCTCAAACTCCACGCCGAAGGCAGCGCATGCCTTTGCGATCTTTTCTACGTCATAGAAGCGCGTCCCCGTCCCGGGCCTGCCCAGCTCTCTGTTCTCTTTTAACCCACTCGGTTTCTCCTCAGGCGGCAGATCCTTTTGCTCATCGTCCTCGGCCTCGGACCTCTCGCGCCTCCAAAACATGCCATACTCCCTCCTCTTTATATATCGAGGCTTGTCCTTCAAATCCTCTATGTGTGCACCTTTGTGTTTTTATTTTAACATAAGGATCCCCGAGGCG
>NZ_JADEVE010000059.1 GCF_016125955.1 Acetomicrobium sp. S15 = DSM 107314
TAGAAGGCGTAGACTTCGAAGAGATAGAGGAAGCGGTGCGGGAATCCGTATGTGCGGGGGCGAACGGCCCCTTCCCCCCCGCACATACTCGTTGTGGCTACGGGTGTTCATCGCCCAGCTACAAAACAGGAGATGAACACAATCACAGGGGAGAGCTTATGGGGGAAAGTTCGAATTCAAAACCATGATCCTTATACTCCGACGCTCCTTGCCAGCATGTCCACCAACGAAAATTCCCTCGTCGAGGTGTAGATCTGAGCCACCTCCAAGGCAAGGCCATAGAGGAATGCCGCCGCAAAGACAAGA
>NZ_JADEVE010000060.1 GCF_016125955.1 Acetomicrobium sp. S15 = DSM 107314
GACACGGAGACTCCCTCCGACGCCTGCTGAAGAAGCTTGCGCTGGGCAATCTGCCTGGCAATTTCTTTTCTCAAGACCTCCATAGTGATGCCGTTGTTCTTCAAGTAATCCTCGAAAGCTCCGATGCGGTCCAACGGGAGCTTCGGTTGTCGATTACTATAAAGTCGTTTCCGTTGCCGTTCAACTTTGCGCACTTGACCACAATATCAGAAGTTAACATTTTTGTTAATCTTCATATCTATGCTATCGCCAAACTCTACTATTACAGCACTATCGCCAGCGCTGAGGATCTTAGGTTCAAGATATTCAGTCAATTAAATACACCTCTCGCTTTACTAAAAA
>NZ_JADEVE010000061.1 GCF_016125955.1 Acetomicrobium sp. S15 = DSM 107314
CTTACCCAACAGCAACACATAAGCCATCGATAGAACTAATGCAGTAAAAAATCGCGCTATAGAGGCGTTCGCAAAAAACATCCTCAACCTTTCGAGCGTGATGCCCAACCTGTAGCCACCGGCTCGGATCGAGCGGACGACGTCTTCTACGGGCCGGTGGCGGTATCTTTTTCCGAAGACATTAGAGACGGAGCAAAAAGCGCAGTCAAAAGGACAACCTCTGCTTGTCTGTATGGTGCTTGTTATATAGTATGCTCCTTTTGGTCCAAAGATCGCCTGTGGCGCTGCGCTCATAGCAGCATGGCCCAATGCCCTGCCCGAGCCAAGCCCAAATGTCCTTGCCATCTGCGCTCCATTCTTTGCGGGCCCAGCTCAATGCCTTAGTGACGAAATGAGAAACAGCACCATTAAAAC
>NZ_JADEVE010000062.1 GCF_016125955.1 Acetomicrobium sp. S15 = DSM 107314
CCACGATGCGGCTGCCCTTGGAACGCTCCATGTCGATCACTATGTCGAAGCCATCTAGCAGGATCCACTTCTCAAGTATCGAGAACACATCCTCCGGTTTTACTCCCCACTTGACCTGCGTCATCGTTCAAACCTGAAAACCTGAAGTTCGGTGCCCATCGCTTCACCTCCGTTCCTGGCCTTTTTATGGAAGAATTTGCTTCACGAGTCATATGATTTTTTGCATTCCTCTCACCTCCTTTCGTTTGTTTCCTCTCTTTTCAGCCCAAGGATGCTATTGGCCGAAGTGCATGATCGGAATTCCATAAATCTCCACAACAGCCACACCATTTCCAGCGCCATTAAAAT
>NZ_JADEVE010000063.1 GCF_016125955.1 Acetomicrobium sp. S15 = DSM 107314
ACTTGCGGGTTTTGCCCTTCGCCGCTTTCCCCATCTGTTCCGTCGGCTTTGGAGCCTTCCATAGAAGGCTCTATGTGTTTGGTGATGTGCGTATCTCTCCCGTATTTGGTCCTCAGCTTTTCCTCCAGATCTTCCGATATATCATGCGCTTCAACGATGGAAAAATCGCGAGAGACGACCACATGCACATCTGAAGGTGCGGGCTACCCAAGTGAAGGCGCCTCTTCCAAAATTGCGGCCCACTCCTTAATGAAAACGCTCGAGGCTGAAGCCCATTCTTCGTAACGGCGGCAACATTCTTCAATATCTTTTTTCACCTGCTCGGTCAGAGCTTGAGGCGAAGGGAAGGCTTTTACGTCGCGGAGACGCTTGATCAGAAAGACTGCCACATCGTGCCCGTAAAGTTCTCCCTCGAGGTCGGGACGGTGGATCTCCACGCTCATGTTTTTATCCTCCTTTTCGAAGGTGGGGTTTAAGCCTATATTCAAGGCTCCCGCCCACCATCTTCGATTGACCCGAGCAGCGGCGCAATAGACGCCCCT
>NZ_JADEVE010000064.1 GCF_016125955.1 Acetomicrobium sp. S15 = DSM 107314
TGCTCGAAAGAATACCGCAAATGCTTGCGCAACAAATGTTGGGTCTTACAAAGTCGCCCCTTATTATTATGGGTTTAATAATGGTCTTTCTCCTAATCCAAGATTTAGTTCTTCTTTTAGGGCTATAATTAACTTAGAGCGAACATCGACCACCTCGGCACAGTAAATAAAGGGACTCACTCCAAATTCAACAATCACGCTTTTAGGAACGTAAACTTTTTCGTAAAGATCGATGGCTGGGCGAATACATGGGAGATAGAGGGGTTTTGTTTGAACCCCATCGGCACCGAGCGTTTTAGCGTGATCGGGACAAAG
>NZ_JADEVE010000065.1 GCF_016125955.1 Acetomicrobium sp. S15 = DSM 107314
CCTTGCCGTGGAAGCCGGGCGCACTATAATCCTCGACCCAGATCGTTTTAAGAGGGCGGCTTCAAAGAGAGACATAGCTGTGGTGGGGGTAGCACCTTGTCGATCTTCATAAGCTGTGCCGCCGGCATAGCCACAATAGACGTGTATAAGGAAGAAAATCTCCTACAGAACTCCAAGGAGATGGGTAGGGTTTTGGGAGAGGAATTGGAGCTAAGAGAAGCTAAGCTTGCGCCGTGCCAACGAAATCATACGCAGGTGTGGTGCTTTTTGCACTTGAGCGATGCTCGTTTAGCGTTGCGCAAATTGATGGTTGCCTTTATCGACGAACTTAAAGACATGA
>NZ_JADEVE010000066.1 GCF_016125955.1 Acetomicrobium sp. S15 = DSM 107314
TTTGTATTGCGTAGTAGGTCCCGATCGCTTGATAGTTACTGATATTTTTTTGCGATCTTTTACTTTAACCCCAGCCTGTTTAGGAACCGTTCTCGGTGAAATTTTGAATTTAGACATTGCTATGGGTCGACCGCTGACAAAACACCAATTGGAATCCCAATAAGAGCTATGAGAGCCATTGATATCAGGGCAATAAATATGCTGGTCTCTGCCCTGCTTGCTATTACCCTTGTAACCGGCTGGTGAAAAAAGATTGAATTTCCCAAATC
>NZ_JADEVE010000067.1 GCF_016125955.1 Acetomicrobium sp. S15 = DSM 107314
TGGCCCTCGGAATCTCCCTGAAAAGGGATATCATGAAACCGAAAGCGAGCTCAGCCACAGACTCGGCATTGCCGCCCGCGGCGTTTATCACTTTTACACCTTTCTCACGGCAATAGCTGGCAGATGCAACACGGCGTTCGATGAACCGCCCGTGGCTAATACAAACTTAATGGCGTTCTCGAAGGCCTTTGCTGTCATTATATCCCTCGGCCTTACGCCTTCCTGCCGCGGATAAACGGGCGGTCGGGCGAGAGGGCTCTCTTCCTGTGGGCCGCCACTAAATCGTCGTCTATCATGGCCGTCAACGTCTCGTCCTCGAAGTATTCGATCTTGGATACCTCGTGAGATGTGCGGAAACCGTCGAAGAAGT
>NZ_JADEVE010000068.1 GCF_016125955.1 Acetomicrobium sp. S15 = DSM 107314
CGCCGGAATTATACATTTGCCAGATTCTCTCGATATTGTTCCGAGTTTTTTGCTAAGCTCGTCCACGCACTCTTCGGATACAGGCAATAGCGTCGTATCTCTGGAAAAAGACATCTCCCGCCTTGCCCCTCAGAAGGGCGAAGCTTTCATATTCCATCTTTCCCTTTTCCACAACCGGAATCAACCCTTCTCCCTCCGGCCTTTTAACCAGGAACGACAGCGTGAGCGTAGTCGGCTTTGAAAAGTTTCAATTCCTCATAGGTAGGCTAAAAACAGATGATTATATATTGTGTGTGTTGTTTAAGAAAGAAGAGTTTCAATTCCTCATAGGTAGGCTAAAAACGACGAAGGAAAGAGAAGT
>NZ_JADEVE010000069.1 GCF_016125955.1 Acetomicrobium sp. S15 = DSM 107314
CAACCTCGCTCGATATAGCCTCCCCACTTTCCTTTGTAGCGCGCACATCCTTAGAGAGGGCTTCCATATTGCCCGACAACGACTCAAGTCCGACAATCTTGTCATCTAAGGCCTCGAGCTTCTGTGTCAACGCTGCGTTTGTATCCTCCATACCCCTAACAATCGTCTTCTTGAGATAGAATCTGAGCTCGGAGAAGCAGCTGTTTACGCCGGAAGACACTTTAGAAACCCTTTCTAAAATTCTAAAAAGTGAAAAAGGGGCTGGAATATCTCTAGCCCCTAATTTTAAAAATTCCCT
>NZ_JADEVE010000070.1 GCF_016125955.1 Acetomicrobium sp. S15 = DSM 107314
TATCTCCAATACCACGAAACCCTGCACGAGGGGGGTCGATGGCACGGCGAACAAGAACCACCATAATCCCACGAAGACGGTAAGCCAAAGTGCTCCGGCGCAAGCCATGATAAACCTGACATGTCCTCCAGAAGCGGTCGATAGGGCACAAAAAGAGGGGATAGCCGAGGTCATCCTGGTAGGCAACGCCGACAAGATCACAGAAACTGCACGAAGCCTCGGTATCGACCTTTCTCGCTTTCGCCTAGTTCCGACGACGTCCTCAAAGAAGGCGACGTGGTGACCGTCGAGCCGGGGGTCTACGTTAAGGGGCGAGGGGGGTTGCGCCTGGAAGACGATTATTTGATGTCTCAAGTTACCGTAAAAGAAGCAAGGGAGGACTCCGCTTCTGCCTCTTCCCCAGAAAACAACGTGCTCTCTGAGGAAGACAACGGTTAATATCGGTCAATTTAAGGAAGGTGAACGAAACCATGTTG
>NZ_JADEVE010000071.1 GCF_016125955.1 Acetomicrobium sp. S15 = DSM 107314
ATTCCGCATCGAGTTGTGCAAACGTTACACCAGCCATGGTAGAAGCTGTCTATGGGGTCAACGTCGCCATCGAGCGCATCAAAGGCCATCCCGTGGTCGTTCCGCTATAAACAATAATTTTTTCTTGTCACAGATCTACAAAACCCAAACATGCCTCATTTGCCTTACATCAAACCAAGTGCCCGTTAAAACCCTTTAAGACCGGGCATGCAGATTAGCTCATGTAGGGTCTCGGACGTGGTGTTCGGCTCTCCTCCTTCTACCGCAGACATGGCCGCGTCTATGGCTTTGTAGGCGCTATTGCTCTTCGGAGCGCTGGCCAGGTAAATTGTGGCCTCAGAAAGGATTATCCGGCCCTCCGGCAAAC
>NZ_JADEVE010000072.1 GCF_016125955.1 Acetomicrobium sp. S15 = DSM 107314
ATATTCGATTCGCCGCGTCATCCTTATACGAATCTAATCCTTTCTGCGGTGCCCGTTCTCGACCCTCGCGCGAGGGGAAGAAGGAGCCTTTAGTCCGTGGGTGAGATCCCGAGCCAGCTCGAAGTTACTCCGGGTTGCCGATTTCATGGAGAACCAACGTCGCGATTGTGACGCTCACAGCTCCTCCAGTTTGACGGAACATACCTCTCACGCCCGGTATAGTCGCAGCCCGCTGTGGCAGGAGTTCGTAACCTTTGTCAAGTGGCTCAATGAAACGAAGGGAGCCAACCTCAAGACTTTCGGCGTAATTTATGAAAATACAGAGTTCGGCAAAC
>NZ_JADEVE010000073.1 GCF_016125955.1 Acetomicrobium sp. S15 = DSM 107314
CAGCTGCGAGTTCTGCGGGAGCTCGACAAGGCCTTGGCCTCCTACAGGATAGTCGCCCAGGAGCAAAGAGGGTTGGTGCCGAAGGATTGACCGAAAAGAAGTACGTGATATGTGATGCGTAAGAAACGTTAAAAATCGTGATGCGTGAAAGACTACAGAACACGATAAGCGATACGTTAGACACATAACGTATCGCTTATCGTGTGTTTTAGATGTCTACGTTTAAGAGTTTCTTAGCCAAAAGTCCTATGAGGAACGAAACGCCAGCTACGCCGAAAGCTATACCGATCATCTCTAAGAAAGCGGGCTTAAAGGCTTTTTCTCTCACTACAGAGACGAAGAACGTAAAAATCAAGATCACCAGGGCGCCGTTGCCCAGGCACCAGACGAGCGCCATATACGGGTTGTCCAGCAGGAAATAGGGCATGATTAAGAAGCAGACGGTGAACACATAGGCTATTCCCGTGTAAAGGGCGGCTTTGAGCGGATGTTGAGCCGATGGGTCCGATTTCTTGGAGAGGTACTCCGAGGCCGACATCGAAAGCGAGGCGGCTATGCCCGTTATTAGTCCAGCCAGACCTACTACATTGCTCTTGGCCAGTGCAAACGTTAAACCAGCGAGCGTACCGCTGAGTTCAACGAGTGCGTCGTTCAGGCCGAGGACCATCGACGATATGTAGCGGAGACGTTCCTCGTCGATGATCGAAAGCAACTCCCTTTCGTGCTCTTCTTCTTCCTTTTGTATCTCCTTGGCTTCGGGGATGAACTTAGCTAGCCTTTCATAAGCCGACTCGGCCTTCCTCTCTCCCTGTTCCATCAGGTTGGTGGCGAACGTTATGCCGAAGACGGTGGCGGCGAGGAGATAAAGGAAGACCTTTGCTCTGTCGGGCGACACATCCTGTTCAGTATAAAGACTCCATCGTTGGGCATGGCGCCTTTCGTCCTCGGCGATCCTTTGCAATACATCGGCATTTCTGCCCTTCGTCCGCCGCGCCAAGGCGGAGTAGACGTGATACTCTGTGATCTCATTCCGTTGCAGCGCGAGGATTTCTTCTTTCACTGTCGTGTAATCCTGCAAGTTAACGTCACCGCCATTCCTTCGCGAGACATTTTGCTTTTGTTTTTATATGTTAACATAATTTTTAGCAGCACATAAGAGGCAAAGCAACGCATGGTCTTTGTGAGGAATCCGTGGCCATATGGCATAACGACTTGTGTTAAAAAAGAGGGAGGGAGACGAATGCGCGCCGAAAGCATGGAGCTCAAAGGTTCTCTGGCATATGCCATCCACGCCGAGATCCAGGCCGAGGAGTTTTACAGAAATTGGGCAAATTCTGTTTCTCCTGTCACTACCGAGGAGGCTTTGCTCAAAACCGAGCTTGAGAAGTTGGCTGAGTGGGAAGAGGGCCATGCTAACCAGCTCAAAGAGCTGTACGAGAGGTCCTTTGGGCAGAAGTTCGTGCCTGATCCTGAAGTGGTCGTCGATCCAGCACTAAAGGTACGGGCGGATTGGTTTGGGGGCGGCGAAAAAAATCTCGTAGCTTTATCGGTCGCCTACGTTTCGGAGACGTCAGCCGCAGCTTTTTATGATAGGTTGGCGGAGCGCGTCGACGGCAAGTTGGTCGAGTTGTTTGAAGGCTTAGCCGATATGGAACGCGATCACGCAAAAACGATCCTTAAGCGCTACAGCGAGCTCAGGGAGATGATCGAGAGGGAAAGCATCTCCAGGATGTTGGGCGAAGGATAACAGAAAAATTGTCTTGTTAAGTGTTATTCGTTCGCCCTCAAATAAAATGGTTCTTGTAACAGGGCGAATGCGTTTTCGGCAGGCTTTTGGGCGGGACCGCTCCCATCTTGTGAAGCAGGTTCTGTGTCTATATAATGTTTTTCGAAGAGAAGGCGGATTGACAGTTCGACATCATGTTTAAAGGGAGTGAGGTCGGGTGAAGAGGGCTATTTGTATGATGATGGGCATCATGCTTATAGGAGTAATGATGTTGGTCGGCGTGGCAGAGGCTGAGAGCTTCAAGATGAAGCTGGCCAACGCGGGGCCTGCGGAGTCGTCGGACAGGACGGTCATAGCCGTCGATGTATTCAAAAATTATGTCGAAACGAAATCCCAGGGCAGGATAAAGATCGATGCCTTTCACGCCTCGCAGCTCGGCAGCGAGAAGGAAATCTTGGAAGGACTGAAGATGGGGACGATAGAGCTCGGAACGATCACCACTGGTCCGATTCCGACGCTTTTCAAACCTATCATGGTTTTCGACATCCCTTATCTCTTCCCCAGCGAGTATGTGGCTTGGCAAGTTTTGGACGGGCCCTTCGGGGATGAACTGATGGAAGCCATGAGGGTCCAAACGGGTGTGCGAAGCCTGGCGGTGAGCGAGAACGGCTATCGTCACTTCTTCACCGGGAAGAAGGCCATCCATTCCCCCGATGACATGAAGGGGTTGAAGCTGCGCACTATGGAAAACCCCGCCCACATGAAGCTCGTCGAAGCCTTGGGGGCGTCCCCGACTCCCATAGCCTTTGGGGAGCTGTATATGGCCCTCCAGCAAGGGGTCGTCGACGGGGCGGAGTGTCCTATCACGCTCATAAATAACATGAAGTTCTATGAGGTGCAGAAGCACGTAGTGCTCGACGGCCACCTCTATAATCCGTTGATCCTTTTCATAAATGACGGCCTGTGGAAAAAGCTCTCTCCAGAGCTCAGGCAGATCATGTATGAGGGAGCGCAGTTCTACAATATCACCCAGCGAGCTCTGACGCAGAGGCAGATTCAGACGGGGCTTGAGAATTTGAAGGCCAACGGTATGGAGGTTTATGTCCCCACACCTGAAGAAATGCGAGCCTTCAGGGATCTTTCGCAATCCGCAGTGCTTCCCTATGTTAAGGAGCAAGCGGGAGAGGAGTGGGTGGAAAAGATCATGAAGGCCGTCGAGGAAGCTGAAGAAAACCTTGCTTCGAGGGTGAAGTAGGTTTTGGACAGGCTCCTCCGTTCTTTGGACAGGTTTGCGACCATCTGCGTGATCTCGCTCATGGGGATCATGAGCGTCATCACCTTTGTGGCGGTGTTTTTTCGTTTTGTGATACACTCTCCGCTCACTTGGACGGAAGAAGTGGCGCGCTATATGATGGTGTGGGTGACGTTCATGGGAGCGGGGTTAGCCATGGGGAGGGGGAGGCATATAGGAGTGACCATGGTCCTTGACCTCCTCCCGCGGCGCCTGCGCATTATAGCGGATACCTTGGCCAGATATATCATGGCGGCTTTCTTCTGTGCCATGATATATTACGGCGCAAAATTTACGTTGAGCCTGAGGATGCAGATATCGCCAGCCATCGGCCTCCCCATGATATTTCCTTATATAGCGGTGCCGATAGGGTGCTTTTATATGCTCCTCCAGGTCTTGCTGCTCGGGCGCGGGAGGAATGACGGGGAAGCCTCCCGCGCGGCCGACTTGAACACGGAGTGTGAAGATCAATGACGTGGGTCATTCTAATCTCCTTCGTCGTGACGCTCGTATTTGGCGTACCGCTTGCCGTCGTCTTGGGCGCCACGGGGTTTACAACGCTCATCTTCATGGGCATTCCCTTAGAGGTGGTGGCGCAGCGCATGTTTACGGGGATAGACTCATTTCCTCTCATGGCGGTGCCGTTTTTCATATTGGCCGGCGACCTCATGAATAGAGGGGGCACTACGATCCGATTGATCAATTTCGCCAACAGCCTTGTGGGCCATATCAGGGGCGGGTTGGGCCACGCCAACGTGGTGGCCAACATGTTCATGGCTGGCATAAGCGGCTCATCCGTGGCGGATGCGTCGGCCATAGGTTCCATAATGATACCCGCCATGGAGAAAGCCGGATACGATCGTCCCTTTTCGGCAGCCCTGACGGCATCAGCGGCGACGATAGGTCCCATAATTCCGCCCAGCATCATCATGGTCATATACGGCGTATCGGTCGGGGTGTCCGTAGGGGGCCTTTTTGCCGCCGGCTTCATCCCAGGGGTAATGCTCGGCCTCGCCCTGATGCTCATCGTTTACAGGGAATCGCTAAAAAGAAACTACCCGAAGGAAGGGCACTTCTCCTTTGGTAGGATGCTCAAGAGCCTTTATGGGTCTTTTTGGGCGCTCCTCGCTCCGCTCATAATCTTGGGCGGCATATTGGGAGGGATTTTTACGCCCACGGAGGCCGCTGCCGTGGCTGTGGTCTATTCCTTTTTTGTCGGCAAGTTCGTCTTCCGCGAGATAAAGTGGCGTGACTTGCCCCGCATCTTGCTCGATAGCGGCATAACGACGGCTACTGTATTGTTCATCATATCAACGGCCAACGTCTTTGCTTGGGTCATAGCAGCCAACATGATACCTCTGCGCCTGGCGAACGTTTTTCTCTCTATAACAGATAATCCAGTCTTGTTTCTCTTGCTTGTGAACGTTTTTCTTCTCATCGTGGGCATGTTTATGGAATCGGGAGCAGCTATTATCCTGCTTGCCCCGATACTTGCGCCCATAGCGCATAGATTGGGCGTAGATCCGCTGCACTTTGGTTTCGTCATGGTTTTAAACTTGGCTATAGGCATGGCTACCCCGCCGGTAGGCGTGTGTCTCTTCGTCAGCTGTGGCATAACAGGGCTGTCGCTCGAGGTCATATCCAAAAATGCCATGAAATTTATAGGGGCGGAAATCGCGGTTCTGCTCGTCGTAACGTATATAGAACCGATATCGATGTGGCTCCCGAAGCTACTGGGCTTTTAGGGGTGAAGGACAGCAGGGCTTCGTTAACAGACTCGACGCGGTAGGTGGTAATCCGAGTCAGGGATCGCTATCGGGGCCTTTGGCGTTTGCAGGATGCTCAAGCTCAGAGATGGCCATCTGTTCAGGGGAAACGTCACAGTATGTTTTGAGAGGGATAGTTTCCAGGTCGAACGAAAGACCCTGCAATGCTTTCGAGCGCACAAGAGCTTCTACCGCCGTGCCTGAAATTTTCCCCTCTGATGCGCTTTTTTTCAGGCTTTCGGTCGCCTTTTCGTGGGGAAATCCCTTACGGTAAGGGCGGTCTTCCCTCATAGCAGCGTATATATCTGCCACTTGGAGGATGAGTGACAGGAGCGTCAGCTGATCGCCGCTCACCCCCCAAGGGTAGCCGCTGCCATCCAATCTCTCGTGGTGCGTGGCAGCTACGAAGGCGACGTCGTTTAATTTGTCGAAGTCTTTAAATAACAGATAAGAGAGATAGACATGTTGGCGCATCAATGTCCATTCCTCCGGCGTTAGAGAATGGGCCTTGTGCAGTATCGCGTTGGGCGTGGCGATCTTTCCCAGGTCGTGCATGAAGGCTGCGAGGCGCAGTGTTTTTATTTCCCGTTCGGTAAGCCCCATCTCTTTTCCCAGGAAAACGGCCGTCTGTACTACGTGAAGGGTATGTTTTTTGGTGAAGGGACTTTTGGCGTCTATTACTTGTGACAACGTCTCCATGAAGTGAGACAACTCATCCAGCGATAGAAAGACTACCTCGTCGGCGATGGAAAGGAGCTCTCTTTGCCACCAGTTGGGGTATGCCATGCTTGACCAGAGGTGATCCCTCTTTTCGAGGAGCTTCTGGAGCACGGAGACGGTATTAGGGTCCAACTCGCCGCTCGCGGCGAGGGAAGCGAGCATCTTTAGGATACGCTTTCTCGACAATGGGCCGTCCTCTTTGAGTAGAAACGCTCCCGCTAAGCGGTCACAGGCGTTCATGATGGCCGCAGCAGCTTTTTTCTCCTCTTCCAGATCCAGGTCTTTCAAGATCCTGTAAGGATGATGATGAAGCAGGATGAGCGGAGCGAGTTTCTCTAAAGTCGGCAATCGCCTTATCAGGTCGTAACCAGTTCTTGCATGACGCGGAATGCCCCCTCGCTGTGACAGCTCCTCCTGCAGTCCCTCCAGCGCGGAGATGCTTTCCCAGTAGTCGATTGCGGCTTCGTCTTCGTGATCTTCATGTGGTTCATCATCCCACCACGGATTGGACAGGAACATGCCCAAATCGTGGACGAGGCTTGCACGCACGAGGACCTTGACGGCTAGGCTTCCAAGCCCCATGTTTGTGGCCACCGCCCAGGAGAGGACGGCCACTCTCATATGGTGATCGTCTAAAGCTGGCACTAATCTCTCGAGTAGCTGAATAAATTGAAAAACCAGTCTCAACGGGGAAATTGCGGTGTCCGAAGGGTATGCTCGAACCTTCTCTTTCAAACGCCATCTCTCCCAACCCGTAGGGGATTTATTTGCATGTCAGCGTTGCGACGGTTATCTTGCCGGATTCGACTTCCAAACGGCAGCAGTTGTTCTTTGATTTTTAAGACGCGGATAGGGCTTTTATTCCGCGGGCCAGGAGCCTTTTCGGCATTTCCTTCGCGAGGCGAGAGATGATCTGGGCATGCCAGTCGAAGCTGAAAAACGGCGCCGACCGCTCCGCAACCTCATCGTTGAAGACGAGGTTCATCAGAGAGGCGATAGCCTCGTCGCTCAAATAGCGGGCGAACTGGCGCAGGCGCAGCCCGGCTTCGATTTCTTTCGAAAGCAACGCTCGCCACCTTTCGTCGTAAGCGGAGAGCCTCTCGGAGCTCACGTCGTTCTCTTCCAAGGCTTTGGTTAATACGTCTACCGCTATACTCGCGCAAAGCAGGCCGAAGTAAACGCCTCCCCCCGTGGTGGTCTTTACCTGCCCGGCGGCCTCTCCCACCACAATGACCCCGTTGGAAACGGTTCTTGGCAAGGAGCCCATCGGTATGGAGGCTATAACGGGCGTGGGCGCCCCCCTCAGGCGCGGTCTTATGCGAGAGTCCTCCAGAAATGAGAAAAAGCGCTCCCTTGGGCGGTCGTAAGATAGAAGTCCCACGCGGGCGCGTCCGGGTGATGCCGGCACAACCCAGGCGAATGAGCCCGGAGATATGACCCTACCTATATAGACCTCTACCTCTTCTGCGTCGGCAAAGGAAACATCGGCCTGAGCGCCCCAGATGAAGCGTTTTAAGCGCCCAAGGCCCAGCTTTGTCGTCAGGTTTGATCTTCCACCGCTGGCTATAATCACGCTCCTACTGCGAAAAACCTTCCCCCCTTGCATAGTTATTGTGCAGTCATTAGAGGAAGCGGAAATGGCAGACACTTTAGAACCTGTTTTAATTTGTGCGCCGCACCTGCGCGCAGAATCGGCCAAGAGGGCGTCGAAGTGCGGCCGATTTACGACGCGGGCCAATACGCGGTCGGCCGCATAGCGAGTGCTCGTTCCGAGAGGGCCAAAGACACAGAGGGAAGTTATCGAGCGCTCCACGGCCTCCTCCGGCAGACGGAAACGCCTGAAAGCTTCATCGCCTATTAGGCCGGTGCAGCGAGCTGGCAAGCCAATTTTTTCGTGCTCTTCGACTACGAGGGTGCGAAAACCCTTCTCAGCGAGGAACCGAGCCGCAAAACAGCCGACCGGCCCACCGCCTACAACGATTACGTCGTAGATCAAGGCGCCATCCCCCTTCGCTAAGTTGGCTTAGCGCTGGATTTTCGGAAGCGCAGGTAACTTTTAAGTTGAGCCATTTTTGCGGCGCGCTCGGGGTCGTTGGATGCATTGTGGAGAAATTCGAGGAAGAAGGCCAAAAAGATCGAGAGGAATAGTCCCAATACCCCGGCTATAGCCACCATGAGCCTGCGCTTGGGCTTGTATTTGAGCTCCGGCGGCACGGCAGGGTCCACGACTTGAACCACCATCGCCTCTTGAGCTTCAGCCATTTTAGCTTGTTCATACTGATTCAATATCATTCTGTTGAGCGTTTCATAGAAAGACACGTCTCGTAACTTTCGCAGGTACTCGATGCTCGCCTGGGGAAGCTCTTTCAGAGATATCGCGCTCAAGTTTTCCTTGCTATTTTCTGCTTGAGTTTCAAGCTTTTTTAATTGGCTTCTGAGTCCTTCTAACTCTGCTTGAAGTCGTTGAATCTCTGGGTTTTGAGTAGTAGCAAAACTTCGAAGGGCTGTAAGGCGTATCTCCCGTGAACGGATCTCTGCTTGGAGATTTGCTATGGCGCTCATAAGGCTCGAGGCTTGAGCAGGAGCGCTCAGGATACCGGTTTCCTCCTGATATCTTTTTAGGTCTTCCTCGGCCTGAATTAAAGAAAGTTGAATCTCCTTGAGTTGTCCCTCTAAAAACAGGCGCTGCTGTGCAGCAACTGTTATGGCTAAGTCCTGCATGAGACGCTGCAGTTCCTCCACGGCGGCGTTTGCTATTGTTGCGGCAAGCTTGGGATCTTTGTCTTCAACGGAGACAGTTATAAGGCCCGTTTTAGAGTCCACTTGGGCCGAAAGGGCGTTTGATAGTGTGTCCCTTGCTTCCTGGCGTTTTTCGACCTCGTAGTAAGAAAGGAGATCAAATTTATCGATCAATGTATCCATGATGGTCCGGCTATTTATTATCCCTACCATCATGTTGCTAGGTGTAGGTGCCATTCCCATGGCGCCCCTTGCAAAATCAGGAATATTTACAATGCTGGCAGAAATGCCTGCCTTAGAAAGGGGCGGGACGAGGCGCGTCTCGGCTCTGTATATAGGAGTCATGATGAGGCTTATGACGCCGGTTACAAACGCCACACCCAGCGTGAGCAAGAGTATCAGGCGCTTATGTTTAGCCAGCACCAGAACCAAGTCGAGCAGGTCGATTTCATCTTCTTCATATTCATATGCATATGGCGGAGCGTATGCGTCGGCCGTATGCGTCGGCCGTGTCTTGGAGGCCGCTCCCACAGCGACCTCGTGACCAGCCCCTCCTGAAGCGGCGTCGTCATTTGTTGAGTTGGGATGATGTTCTTCAGCCAATCAATTCACCTCTTATCCCCTCTATTACACATATAATCAAGTAGTATAATTGCTTTAATCGTCAAGGGCGTCCACGACGACAGCGGCGCTTATGGCGACCTTGTACACCATGTCTATAATGTGTGCGGTATCGCGCATACGGCTTGTGACTTGAATTTTTTCAGGCACTACCACCGTGTCACCCTCTTCCAAATGCGGCGGCTTTTTCAGGTTGCCCACTCGGACGGCGCTGCCGTCGGCCCTTAGGAGATACACGCGCCCTCTGTCAGCATTTACGCCGTAACCGCCCGCCTTCTGGATGTAGTAACTGTGGTAACGGTAAGGTTCAAACACAAAGGAGGTCTCATTCAACACCGAGCCAACGACCTGCACGGTCTGAGGTTTTTTGGGGATGTGAAGGCGGTCGCCCTCCTCAAGCTCTATGTCGAAGGGCGTGCGCTTTAAAAGCTCAGGCGGGTCCTCAAGGCGCACGACCACGCGCCCCGTAGCCTTGGTCTTACGGAGCGTATCTAAGAGCCTCCTTTTTTGCTGGGTCCCCCTTTCGACAATCTGGGATTCTTCCGCGGTAAAAGAGGTGGCTGCAGCGGTTGTGCTTACGCTGTAAAGCTCCTTTTCAAGGCGATCGACCATCTCGTCGATGCTCTTCTGCTGTTCTTGTCTTACACTTTCTCTTAAGAAAATAGCCCCTTTTAGGTAGGCCTTGTCTGTGTAACCGCCGGCCCGCTCAATAAGGGAAGACAATGTCTCTCCCTTTCGGACGGTGTATGTGCCGGGATATTTCACCTCACCCGTCACGGTTACAGTGCGGTATAAAGCCCACTCTGGCACGGTCCTGACGAAGAGGTAGTCGTTGGCCTGAAGAACGATGTCATGAGACGGATCTTTCTGAAGCGCCTTTTCTAGATTTATGAGAATCCGCTCGGTGATCGGGCCTTCCTGGGTGACGCGTACCCTTGTCAATTCCGCCTGATTGGAGGCTATGTAGAGCAATCCACCGGCTCGCCCCAATATATCGCTTACCCTAGTCACATTGGGCGTTATGGCAAACTCGCCGGGCTTTGCCACAGCACCTGACACGCGCACCACTTGCCGTAGCAACGGTACCGTATATACCCTAACAAAATCTCCATCTTGTAGGACATAATTTTTAAGCGGTTCCCTTTCTAAGTTTATCAAATCGCCCTCAAAGGCGGTGCGGTACATTTTGTTTTCTACTCTCACGATTTGCACCCGCCCTTGGAAAGCGGTACTGGTGAGACCTCCTGCCAATTCGATGAGGTCGTGTAGCCTGGTGTTGGGAGCGACCTCATAATAAGCAGGGCGTAATACGTTGCCCGAGATCCCCACCACTGTACCAACCCTGGGGATAAAGATGACATCTTCAGGCATAAGGCGTACATCCTTGGTCTTATCTCCCTTGAGGAGAAAGTCGTAGAGGTCGAAATGCGTGATGGTTTTATCTCCTCTCTTCACCTGGATATCACGCAGCGTGCCAGTATATGACGGCCCGCCAGACGCTACCAAGGCATTGATCAGCGTGGAAAGGGAAGAGATAGAGTAAGTCCCCGGACGCCGCGCCTCGCCCACCACATATACGGTGATAGAGCGTAGACGCCCCATTGTGACGTTGATCTCGAAGTTTGTGTAGTAACGACTGTAGGCTTTTTCTATAGCATCTTGAAGTTGAGCAAATGTAAGGCCAGCGGCGCCGATGACGCCGGCGCGTGGCAAGCGCAAATTTCCATCTCGGTCGATGACGATACTCCATTGCCCTTCCACCATCCCCCAAATGGTTATGCGTACTTCATCGCCAGGGCCCATGACGTAGTCAGGCCCTACCGGTATCTGATCTATCGGGGCGAACGTGGACGGAGGCCTCCTGAACAAATCGTAGCCAAACCGGCCTAAGCGACCAGCTCTCTCCGGGAGTGCGCCAGTCTTGGCCTCCTCCTCTTCTGTAGGCGGAGGTGCTATTTCGGGAGGCGTCTCTTCCTCGCCCAATTGGGTGGGGAAGATATCCTCAGGCCCTATTTCAACGTCCGAAACCCCTTCAGATGGTCCACCTTCCTGGCCAGCTGGGATTTCAAAGCCAGGGTAGGCCCCTTCTCCAGGAGCACCGCCAGCGGGGGCTTCGGGAGCAGCCCCTGCGCCTGAAGCCCCAGAACCGCCAGGAGCCTGCGATGGTCCTGTTTGAGCCAATGCAGTTTGACTTAAAAAAGATAGCAAAATGATGACGACTAACATACGAAACTGAAAAGACTTCTTCACACCTATTCCTCCCTCGCCACATAAAGACTTTGCGTCGGTGCTCAAATTCACTATCCTTTAAGACAAAGAAGACACGATTAAACATAATCAAACGGCATCATAAACACAAGAACACGCATCCTAATGCCACCTATTATTCCGCATTCGCCAATGGCAAGTCAAGCGTAATTCCGATGCTGCCGTTACAAAATCATGTAAGCGGCACAGGCTTTGGAGTCGTGCCTCAGGTTTTGTGTCACATCTTTCCCTCGTCACCTCCGCCTTGCTGCTCGAGACTGGCCGCTTTTTGAGTTGACCGTATCTGTGGCATGGGATAAAATGTAAAAGCTAAATCAGTACCATATCTTAGGGAGGAGGGATAGAAATGGGCAAATATTTGAAAGTTGTGGGAGTTTTGAGTGCGATCTTGCTTTTGGGGTTCAGCGCGGCTTCTGCCGCGGATGTGGTGCAGCTCACGCTGGCTACCGGCGGGACAGCAGGTACATACTATCCTTTGGGCGGTGCCATAGGGCAGATAATAAGCCAGAAAACGGGCGTGGTTAATATCACCGCTCAGGCCACAGGCGCCTCTGTGGAGAACATGAACCTCCTCGCCGCAGGCGACGTGGACCTGGCGTTAGTTCAGAACGACATAGCAGATTATGCCTGGAACGGCACAGAGTTCTTCAAGAAGCCTATAAAGAACTTCCGTGCCATAGCTCGCCTTTACCCTGAACATATCCAGGTGGTGACCTATGCCGATAGTCCCATCAACTCCATAGCGGACTTCAAGGGGCGCAAGATCTCTGTCGGCGCTCCTGGCAGCGGCAACGAAGCCAACGCAAGGCAAATTTTTGAGGTCTATGGCGTTACCTACAAAGATATTCAACCATTTTTTCTCTCTTATGCAGAAACGGCTGACCATTTCAAGGATAGGATGATAGATGCCTTCCAGTTTACGACCGGCGCGCCCAACTCCGCTATTCAGGACATCTGCTCGCTCATAAAGATAAAGTTTATCGAAATTAAGGGCGAAAAACGCGAAGAACTGATGAAGAAATATCCCTTCTTTGCCAAAGAAGTGATAAAGGCCGGCACATATCAGGGGCAGACTGAAGATGTAGAAACTGTGGCCGTCCAGGCCATCCTCGTGGTGAGGGAAGATCTGCCCGAAGACGTCGTTTATAATGTCACTAAGGGGCTCTTTGAGAACCTGAACGAAATAAGGCAGGCTCACTATAAGGCCAACGATACTACGCTCGAGAGGGCGACCGAAGCCATAACCGTCCCCTTCCATCCAGGGGCCATCAAATATTACAAAGAGGCGGGCATCTGGAAGGAGTAACAAACCTGCCATCGACGTCTAAACTGTTGGGGGGAGGTTGTTAAATCTCCCCCCAATTTTTTTACATCTGACTTATAATAAGAGCGAGATAACCGCAGAATAGCTCGTCATTTTAAGGAGGTTGCGACATGGACAAAGGAGGCTCAATCGGCATATTCGATTCAGGTTTGGGAGGCTTGACCGTAGCGAGGCAGGTTATGAAGGTCCTGCCTAAAGAGAATATCGTATATTTCGGCGATAACGGTAGGGTTCCCTACGGGGAAAGGCCGAGAGAGGTCATTATCGATTTTTCCAAGCAGATCTCCCGCTTTCTTATTAAAAAGGGAGCCAAAATGATCATCATTGCCTGCAACACCGCCACTGCAGCCGCATTGGATGCGTTGAAAGAGGAATTCGATCTGCCCATAATCGGCGTTATAAGCGCAGGTGCCAGGATGGCCGTCAGCGCCACAAAGAACGGGAAAATCGGCGTGATAGGGACTACGTATACGATAAAGAGCGAAGCCTATCATAAAAAGATCAAAGAGCTGCGCCACGATGTGGAAGTCTACGGCTCGCCGTGCCCCAAGTTTACTCCTTTGATAGAGGGCGGCAAGCAAGATTCGCGGGAGCTCATTGAGGCAGCCCAAGAGTATCTCGCTCCATTGAAGGAAAAGGGTGTAGACGTATTGGTGTTGGGGTGCACTCACTATCCTATTGTGGCAAAGCACCTGCAGAAGATCATGGGAGAGGGCGTGACGTTGGTAGACCCGGCCATAGCGACAGCCGAAGAGGCAAAGGCTTTGCTCGATGAAAGGGGCGGCCACAACGAAGGTAACCTGTCGCCGACATATCTCTTCTATACGACTGGCGATGCCTCGACGTTCGCAAATTTCGCGAAACAGATCGTAGGGCTCGGGGAAGTGGACGTCACGCACGTTCCCGTTTCGGAGCTTGAAAGGAGCTAACGAAGTTTCATGAAGGTGCTCTTTGCCGACAGATCTTTTGAAAGGTTGCTCGACGTCCTCTGTCCGATATTTCAAGGCCACGACATCCGCGCGGCCAGTGTAAAGGAAGACGACGGTGCGCTTTCCTGGGCCGAGGTGCTGGTGGTGGGGCCGCCGATTCCGGTCGATGACTCGATCCTCGATCGCGCGCCTGAACTCAAGCTGGTTCACCAGTGGGGCGTGGGCACCGAGGCCATTGATGTGGAAGCGTGCACCCGCAGGGGTTTACCGGTCTGCAACGTTCCATCCAGAGGCACTGGGAATGCCGAAGGCGTAGCCGAAATAGCCCTCCTCCACATGCTCCTCTTGGCCAAGCGCTACTACAGATGCTGCGAAAACATCAAAAAGCGGCGCGCCTTCGCCCCAAGGGGTATGACGCTATGGGGCAAAAAGGCCTGCGTCGTCGGCCTCGGTGGCGTCGGCCTCGCGATAGCCGAGCGCTTGTCCGGCCTGGGAATGTCCGTAGTGGGGGTGAACCGCACACTGAGACCCGAGCTCGAAGGGTTCGGGTTTGAATCCCTCTATCGCTTAACCCAGCTGAAAGAGGCTGTGAAGGGGTGTCATTTTGTGATCCTCGCTCTGTCTCTGACGCCTGAGACAGAGGGCATCATAGACGAGGATGTGCTGTCTTCTATGGAGCGGTATTCCTTTTTGATCAACGTGGCTAGGGCAGACTTGGTGCGGCGATCTGCGCTGGAAAAGGCCCTCGACGAAGGGTGGATAGCAGGGGCCGGCCTCGATGTCTTTTGGGATGAACCGGTTTCGCCGGACGATCCTTTCCTGAATAAGCAAAACGTGACTTTAACCCCTCATGTGGGAGGTACAAACGATGCCGCCCAAGAGAAGATCCCAGCCTTTATTGCGGAGAACGTCAATCGCTTAGAGCGCGGCGAACCGTTGAAGTCTTGCCTGAATTGCGGGAAGCTCATCCGGGGCTGGGATCGAGAGCGTTCGTCTGCGGAGACAGGGTAAATGTGCATTGCTAAGGGAGTGCTGTTTGATTTCGACATGACGTTGGTCGACAGCAGTTGGGGAATAACCAGGGCTATGAACGCGTTGGCGAGGGTCGTGGGTCTTCCGCGAGTGTCGCGGAGGAGGGTATTGCGCACCATAGGCCTTCCCCTCGAGCGGGCCTGGTTTGAGCTTTGGGGGCGCATGGAATCTGAATGGGCGAACATCTATAGGGAGCGGTTCGTGAATGTGGAGTCCAAGTGTTTAAAACCGTTGCCGGGGGTCATCGCGACCTTGGAGGAGCTGATGACAGCCGGCTTGAAATTGGGAGTGGTCACCAACAGACGTTTTGCTTCCAAGGTCGTATCGCTCACAGGGCTTGACCGTTATTTTGTCGCAGTTATCGGGCTTGAGCGCGTGAATAACCCCAAACCCCACCCGGAGGCATTGGAAGAGGGCTTAAGATGCCTGGGATTGACCTCGGAAGAGGTGGCCTTCGTAGGGGACTCCGAGATCGACATGGAGACTGCCAGGAGGGCCAACATTCGTGGCATCGGAGTGACCACCGGCGCCTTCGACGCCGAAGCCTTATTGAAGGCCGGAGCCTGGCGCGTCATAAACGACTTGAGCGAGCTCCCTTGCATATTGAAGCTTGACTCGTGCGGGCATGTATTGGAACAGGATCGGGGGTGAAGAGGGTTTGAGCGAGTTGCCGCGCCCTTCGTTCACGGATAATGCCATTCGCATATTGGAGCGCCGTTATCTGCGCAAGGACTCTCAAGGAAGAGTTTGCGAGACGCCCGAAGAGATGCTGTGGCGCGTCGCTCGGGCGGTAGCCTCTGCAGAAGAGAAGTGGAGTGAGAATCCAGCACGGTGGGAAGCGAGCTTTTATGAGATGATGGCGCGCTTGGATTTCCTCCCCAACTCTCCGACTCTGATGAATGCCGGCACCGGTGTGGGTCAGCTTTCGGCGTGTTTCGTACTGCCAGTGGGGGACAGCATGGAGGAGATATTTGACGCCCTCAAATACACGGCGTTGATACACAAATCGGGTGGAGGAACCGGGTTTAATTTTTCATCTCTGCGCCCTGCGGGCGACGTGGTAAGGAGCACTATGGGAGTTGCGTCAGGGCCGGTTTCTTTTATGGAGCTTTTTGACCATACTACTGAAGTGGTAAAACAAGGCGGAATGAGGCGCGGTGCCAACATGGGCATCCTGAACTGCAATCACCCCGACATCGAGCGCTTCATCTCGGCCAAGTCTGAGGAGGGTCGCCTTTCCAACTTCAACATCTCTGTGGGTGCCACCGATACCTTCATAGAGGCGATAAAAAAGGGAGACCTCTTGGCGTTGATTAACCCCCGCACCGGGAGCGAGATCTCTAAAATCTCGGCGAGAGATCTCTTTGAGGAAATAGCTGGGGCAGCGTGGATGAGCGGCGATCCGGGCATGATCTTTCTCGACAAACTCGAGGCCACGAATCCCACGCCCCACCTCGGCCGCATCGACGCGACCAACCCCTGCGTGCCGGCCGATACCTTTGTCATGACCGATGCAGGCCCTCGTCTCGTCAAGGACCTTATCGGCAAAAGGGCCACCCTCATCGTCGACGGAAAACCCTTCGACACCACTGAGGCGGGTTTCTTTAAGACGGGAGTCAGGCCATTGTTGTCTATCAGGACGAAGGAAGGCTACTCCTTCCGCGCCACAGCGGAGCACCCCGTTTTACGGGTCACAAAGAAGACACGACACACCCTGCAAAAGGAATGGACCGTCGTCTCCTACCTCAAGCCCGGCGACGAGATTATGTTGCACGATCACAGGGAACTTGTCGGCTGGAAAGGCCTCTACGGAGAAAAAGAAGGCTACCTGATGGGGCTTCTGGTGGGCGACGGAACGCTCAAGTCGGACGAAGCGGTCCTTTCCGTGTGGTCTTACGGGAAAGCCTGTGGTGACGAAACAAATGGCATCATGGAGAGGGCTTTTGAGGTTGCGGAAGCGATGCCCCACAGGAGCGATTTCCGGGGCTGGTGGAAGGTTTCGGGAAGAGACGAATATCGCGTGAGTCTCGCGGCGCTGCGGGAACTCGCATTTTCATTGGGCATGAAGCCCGGCGAAAAGACCGTTACGCCTCATCTGGAAACCATGACTTCCTCGCAGTTTGCCCGTGGTTTCCTCCAGGGCTTCTTTGACTCCGACGGTTCCATTCAAAGCTCACAGGAAAAAGGCATCTCCATCCGTTTAGCCCAAAGCGATGTGGAACAGCTTGAAGCCGTGCAGAGGATGCTCGCCCGTTTCGGCATTGTTAGCGTTATCTATAAAAACAGGCGGTCCTCGAAAATCACATCCCTTCCCAATGGGAAAAACGGAGCCGATTCCTATAAAACCAGGCCGCAGCATGAACTGGTCATCTCCCGGGATAACGTGCGCCTCTTCGCCGAACGGGTCGGTTTCTGCGACAGCGCGAAGAGCACGAAGCTCTCTTTGTGTTTGTCCTCTTACAGGAGGACTCTCAACAGCGAACGCTTCACGGCTACTGTAGAATCCATTTCAAGCGCGGGAACGGAGGACGTCTATGACGTCCAGGTGCCGGGCGCAAACGCCTTCGATGCCAACGGCGTCGTGGTCCACAACTGTGGCGAGCAACCGCTTCTGCCATACGAAAGTTGTAATTTGGGATCTATTAATCTTGTAAATATGTTAGATGAAAAGGGCAGCATCGATTGGGATAGGCTGCTTGCGACGACCAGACTTGCCGTGCGCTTCCTTGACAACGTCATCGAGATCAACAATTTTATCATCCCTCAGATAAAAGATGCCACATTGGGCAACCGGAAGATAGGTCTCGGTGTAATGGGATGGGCAGACCTGCTCTTCAAGCTTGGCATTCCCTACGATAGCGACGAGGCTCTTGATCTGGCGCGCAAGGTGATGTCGTTCATTCAAAAGGCCGGTCACGACGAGAGCTCTAAGCTCGCCGCATCGAGAGGTCCTTTCCCCAATTGGAAGGGAAGCAGGTGGGAAGAAAGAGGTTTGTCTATGAGGAATGCCACCGTGACGACGATCGCTCCCACCGGCACCATTTCGCTCATAGCTGAGTGTTCGAGCGGGATCGAACCGGTCTTCGCTTTGGTGCACCGCCGTAAGGCCTTCGGGGGTTCAGACGTCTTAACTTACACAAATGACATTTTGATGGAAGCCTTGCGCAAAAACGGACTCGCTGACACGAAAGTGATCGAGGCCATCATGGAAAAGGGATCTTTGAAAGAAATCGATTTGCCAGAAGAGATCAAGAGGGTCTTCGTGGTGGCTCATGACATCCAATTTGAATGGCATGTGAGGATGCAAGCTGCCTTTCAGGAATTCACCGACAACGCTGTGAGCAAGACGATAAACATGCCTCGCGAAGCCACCGTAGACGATGTGAAAAAGGCCTATTTTTTGGCTTATGAGCTCGGGTGCAGGGGTATTACCATCTTCAGGGATGGGTGTAAGGAGGACCAAGTACTCCACGTCGGCGCCCGTGCCGAAAAGAAGAAAACCGCAGCGGAAGAGACGATTGAAACCGGAGAATATGTGAAGCCGAAGAAAAGGCCAGCGATTTTGTCCGGCAAAACGACGAAGATCGGGACGAGCTTCGGCAAACTCTATCTCACGGTCAACTTCCTCGACGGCAAACCTTTTGAGGTCTTCGCTACGCTCGGCAAGTCGGGCAGAGATACGCAGGCTCATACAGAGGCTTTGGGCAGGTTGATCTCTTTGGCCTTGAGGAGTGGCGTGCCCGTCGATGACATTATAAGACAACTCAAGGGCATAGGCGGTGGCACGCCCTTTTTGGAGGACAATGACCTCATTTTGAGCCTTCCGGATGCGATTGCGCGCGGTCTCGAGAGGGCTTTGGGGAGATCCGTAGAAGTCAAGGGCAGCGGCGATATGTGCCCTGTCTGTGGCGCTCCAGTAGTGTATTCTGAAGGGTGTGAGCGATGCACTGTTTGCGACTACTCGCGCTGCAGTTGAAGTGAATAAAAGACGCACTTCGTTTGTCCATGAGAGAGAGACGCGGCTTCGGTTTGGTTTATTTGTTTGCAGTGGTGCTCGTTATGCTCGTTGCGCTATCTGCCTATATAGCATGGTGGTTTCACTATCGAGAGGTTAACCCTAAAGTCGTGGCAGCGATTCCCACTGTTTACGCAGAGGAAATTCTTTCTGAGGGGTGGCTTTTGTGGCACGAAGAGATATTGGCGACGCCGTATGCGGGTAAAATCATTTATTCAAGGCCTCGCGAAGCTCATCGTGTCTCCAAGGGAGAGACGGTGGCAGTTATCGATGCCGGCAGAGAGCGCGTTCGTCTCGCCTCACACAGGGCTGGGTACTTTGTGCCAGGGTTGGATGGTGCGGAGGGGGCGTGGCGATTTTCCGAGATATGGCTTGGCTCCGGGTCGCCGAAGATTAAGACAGCTTTTAATTGGTTTGAAAATGGTCGCGCGCTCAAGCGCGGCGATCCCATAGGCAAGGTCGTACCAATGCCGCAAAACTTGCGTTGTGTGGCCTTTATCGCGGCTACTCCCGATGTGCGGAGAACCATTGAATCCGGACGCCTGTCCATCAAGCTGAGACGTGAGGGGTTGCCGCTTTCAACGGAGGTTTTGGCCAGTGAGGAGCTCGTGGGAGTGTATAAAGTCTATCTCTCCCTCTCCCCTTATTTCCCGCCATCCGTCTTGACGTCCCGAAAACTTTCCTTCTATGTTTTTGTGGGGGAGCGCTCCGGGGTCGAGGTTCCCGAAAGCTCCGTCGTGATGAGAAATGGAAGACAAGGGGTTTGGGTCGTCGAGAGCGGCGTTACGACCTTTAGAAGTGTTCATGGGATGCCCGTCTCCTCGGGTCGCTTCGTGGTTACGGAAGGCTTGAAGGCCGGAGAGATAGTTATCGAGGAGGGCAACAAGGCGAAAGAGGGGGGGCGAGTCCTTCTTTGGTAGGTTTAGTTGCAGACATGAAAGATCGGGTGAACGCCGTGCGCGAACGCATAGCCTTGGCTGCGCAAAAAGCAGGGCGCAAGCCTCATGAGGTTCGCCTCGTGGCCGTCTCAAAGGGTCGAAGCGTGGAGGAGATGATCGAAGTTGTGCGCGCCGGCGTGGATGCGATAGGCGAAAACCGCGTTCAGGAGGCTGCGCAAAAGCGCGCCCTTTGGCCGGCGTCTATGGCGGTTCCGTGGCACATGGTCGGGCACTTGCAGCGGAACAAGGCCTCAAAGGCGCTCGATCTCTTCGATATCATTCAAAGCGTGGACAGCATTCCCCTTGCGTATGTGCTTTCGTGCCTGGCCGCTCGGAGGGGAAAGATCCTCCCGATCCTCCTCGAGGTCAACGCTTCGCGCGAAGGGTCTAAATACGGATTTCCGCCTGAAGAGGCAGTAAATGCCGCGGAAGCTATCGCCGAGCTTTCAAATCTCAGCCTGCTCGGGTTGATGACCATAGGACCGCTTACGGACGATCGGGTGCAAGTGCGCAGCGCTTTCGAGCTTTTGCGCGAGTTGAGGGATAAAATAAACGAGACGCTTAAGTTGAATTTAAGCGAGCTTTCCATGGGTATGAGCGACGACTTCGAGATGGCCGTGGAAGAGGGAAGCACTATGGTGCGGATAGGACGCGCCATATTCGACCTCAAAAGGCCCTTTGAGGGGTGAGAAATATCATGATAAGACGCCTTTTTTATCTCTTGGGGCTTGCCCCGTCGCCAGAGGAAGAAGAGGTAGACGAAGCGGATTACGATCAGATCGAGGAGCGGCGCACTCGCCTCCTTCAAAGCCCGGCGCCCCAGGCGAAAGTGATAATCTGCCAGGGTGATCTGTGCGCCGAGAAAAAGGAGGAACTCGCCGAGGCGCTTCACAGGGGCCAAATTATTTTCCTCGATTTGCGCCACTCCGACCCTTCCTTGGGACAAAGCACCCTCGATTTCGTATGCGGCGTGGCTTACGCCATGAAGGGACATGTTATGCGTCTGTCGCCTGGTATATTTTTGGCCGCGCCTCGGAAAGGCCTGTTGGAAGTGTGGGAGGAAAAAGAGGAAGAAGAGGAGGAGGCCGGTGACTGAACTGCTGAAGGCCTTGGATGTGATAAACCAGACGTTCAAGCGAGCGCTTCGCGGTTACGATCCCGTAGAGGTAGATGAGTTCCTGGACAGGGTGGCCGACTCGCTCCAGGCGTATGCTGAACGTTGCGTGGAGCTCGAGCGAGAGCTCGAACGCCTCAAAGAACAGATTCGAGAGTACAAAGGGATGAGGGATTCCCTTCAGGAAGCGCTCCTGATGGCCCAAAAGAGCGCCGATGAGAGAGTGAGAGCCGCGGAAAAGCAGGCCGAAGCGATTGTGGCCGAAGCGCGCGCCCAAGCCGAACGTCTTCTAAAAGAGGCGGAAGACCACTCAAACGTCATAAAAGAAGAGATGTCCCGCCTTCAGCGAACCAAGCAAGACTTTGTCGCTGAATTTCGAGCCCTCCTCACCCGGTACCAGAACCTCATCGATTACGAGGGGGAGGGGAGTTGACCTCTGCTCTCGCCCTCTCTTCTCCCGTGCGGTACATTAAAGGCGTAGGTCCCAAAAGGGCCGCGTTGCTGTCGCGATTGGGGGTAAACAGGGTCGATGACCTCCTCTTCCTCATCCCGAGACGTTACGAAGACAGAAGACACCTTACGCCGCTGCGCTCCACGATGGCAGGCGGCTTTGCTACTGTTTTGGCCAGGGTGGTCGGCGTAGAGCGAAAAAGGGCACAAAAAGGGAATTTAGAGATCGTTACTGCGCTAATCACTGACGGCAACAGTTTTGCCAAGGCTATATGGTTCAACAGAAAAGGGATTGAAAAACTCCTCAAGCCCGGATGTAGCGTGGCGTTTTATGGGAAAGTGGAAGTGCGTTACGGTTGGCTTCAGATCGCAAATCCCGAGTTTGAGATCTTAGAGGGAGAAGCCTCACCCGAAGAGATGGGAAAGATAGTGCCGGTGTATCCTTCCACTGAAGGGTTGAACCAACGGTGGCTTCGTCGTAAGGTGAGGGAAGTCCTCGAACAGTTTCTCCCTTCTATAGAAGACCCTTTACCGCAGAGCCTTTTGGCCAAAAGAAACCTCCTGCCGCTGAGGGAGGCATTGAGCGGTATCCATTACCCCGAAAGTGAGGATCACTGGAGGAAAAGCAGGACCCGCCTCGCATATGACGAGCTCTTTCTGCTTCAGCTCGGCCTCGCCATGAGACGGAAGAGGTATGAAAGAGATCACAAAGCGCCGAGGCTCCTCTGGTCCGGTTCGCTGCAGAGGACATTTTTGAAAAACCTTCCATTCTCCTTGACCTCCGCTCAGGAGCGCGTCCTCGGCGAGATCGGTTCTGATGTAGAAAAGGATGTTCCCATGAATCGCCTCCTTCAGGGGGATGTGGGATCGGGCAAGACGCTCATAGCCATAGCCTCCATGCTTTCCGCGGTCGATAGCGGTTATCAGGCAGCACTCATGGCTCCGACGGAGGTGCTGGCCAGACAGCATTATATTAGGGTAAAAGAGACATTGGGTCGCATGGGCATCCGCTGCGCTCTGCTCACGAGCGGATTCAGCCAACCCGAGCGCGAGGCACGTCTGAAGGGCATAGCCTCGGGTGAGGTCGATGTGGTCATCGGAACACATGCCCTCATCCAGGAAGATGTGACCTTCTTTAAACTCGGGCTCGTGGTAATAGACGAACAACACCGGTTCGGTGTGCTTCAGAGGCAGACGCTCACCTCTAAAGGCCTTCACCCTCATGTATTGGTCATGACGGCCACGCCAATACCGCGCACGCTGGCCATATCCGTCTATGGGGATCTCTCGGTGTCGGTCTTGGACGAGTTCCCTCCAGGGCGAAAAGACGTGACCACTCGCTGGGTGCGCCGCAAGGAATTGGCAAAGCTTTATGACTTCATCCGCACTGAAGCAATGGCGGGACGCCAGATCTATTGGGTTTGCCCAGTAATAGAGGAAAGCGAGTCTCAAAACGTCACATCCGTCCTCGAACGGTATGAAAACCTAAAAGAAACCTTCGCCGATCTGAGGGTTGGACTCATGCACGGCCAGCTGAAAAGCGGCGACAAAGACGAGGTCTACGAGGACTTCGTCGGAGGCAAACTGGACATATTGGTCTCCACGTCTGTCATAGAGGTGGGCATAGACGTGCCTAACGCCACCACAATGGTGATAGAAGACGCCCATAGGTTTGGCCTGTCTCAATTGCATCAGTTACGCGGGCGCGTCGGCCGTGGCAGCCATAAGAGTTACTGCTTTTTGTTAGGTGAGCCATCTACGCCGGAGGGAGTGGAGCGGCTCAAGGTTTTGTGCGCCACGCAGAGCGGTTTTGACATAGCCGAATCCGATTTGCGATTGCGCGGACCTGGCGAGATATGCGGCACCCGTCAGCACGGCATCACCGACTTTCGAGTGGCCGACCTGTTGCGCGATGCCTCGCTTTTGGAGATGGCAAGGGAAGATGCAAACGAACTCATCTCGCTGGACCCGAACCTCGAGGAATTTCCCTCCCTAAAGGCCAAGTTGCTCGCAAGTCTCGGAGAAGGCCTGAGCTTGGCCCTTACGGGATGAGTGATAAAATTGTTGTTAAAGTCGGTCATTATTTGTAAAATATATATGACAGGCGAGGTTTGTGTTCTTGCGAGCAACGTGTGATAATTAGCAACTATTATTACCAGATAGCATTTCGAATGAACCTTGACAATAGGATAGGGAGTGACTGCGTCATGGAAATCGTATTGCTTATAGGTAGCACAGGCATAGGCATTGCGGCTGGCTTTGTCATATGCAAGATTATTGAACAAAAGAGGCTCAAGGGAACGAAGAAGCTGGCCGAGCAATTGTTACAGGAGGCTCAGAAGGAGGCAGAGCGTAAAAAGCGGGAGATCCTTACAGAGGCCAAGGAGGCGGCATTGCAGATACGCCAAGACCTTGAGCGCGAGATAAAGGATCGCAGAGCAGAACTACAGCGGGCGGAACGACGCATTGAGCAAAAAGAGGAGAGCCTCGACAAGAGGCTCGAAAACTTGAACCGCAAAGATGAGGAGATGCGAAACCGCCTGGCGGCGATAGAAAAACAAAAGCGAGAAATAGAACGCCTTCATGAGGAGGAATTGGCTCGCCTTCAAGAGATAGCTCAGATGTCCTGCGAAGAAGCCAGGCAGCATCTTTTGGCCAGGGCCGAAGAGGAAGCTGCCAGCGAGATCGGCCTGCGCATCAAAGAAATCGAAGAGAAGGTGCGACGCGAGGCGGCACGCAGGGCTCGAGAGATCATAGCTACGGCCATTCAGCGGTGCGCTGTGGATCATACTTCAGAAGCCACGGTGAGCGTCGTGAATTTGCCGTCCGACGAAATGAAGGGAAGGATCATAGGTCGCGAAGGTCGCAATATCAGGGCATTTGAGATGCTCACCGGCGTGGATTTAATAGTGGACGATACGCCGGAAGCCGTCACGCTCAGCAGTTTTGATCCAGTCAGACGCGAGGTGGCGCGCATATCGTTGGAGCGCCTGATAATGGACGGGCGCATTCATCCGGCCCGTATAGAAGAGATCGTGGAAAAAGTCAGCAATGAAGTGGAAGAGACGATCATCGAAGCGGGCGAGGAAGCGCTCCTCGAGGCCAACGTCAAGGGTGTGCACCCCGAGCTGGTAAAAGTTCTTGGGCAATTACGCTTTCGCGCGAGCTTCGGGCAGAATACGCTGGTGCACAGCTTAGAGGTGGCTAAGGTTGCAGGCCTTATGGCGGCCGAACTGGGAGTGGAGGAAAGCACGGCCAGAAGGGCAGGCTTGCTTCATGATATAGGTAAGGCGATAGATCATAATACAGAGGGATCTCACGCCCTCATAGGCGCTGACCTGGCCAAGCGCTATGGCGAATCGGATGAGATAGTAAATGCCATCGCCTCTCATCACGAGGAAGTGGAGCCGCAGAGCATCTACGCTGTGCTCATCGCAGCGGCCGACGCCGTGAGCGCTTCTCGTCCGGGTGCCCGCAAGGAAGACTTGGATGCCTACATCAAGCGCCTGGAGAAGCTGGAACAGATCGCGAAGACTTTTAAGGGCGTCGATAAGGCCTTTGCGATTCAGGCAGGACGAGAGGTGCGCGTCATGGTCTCCCCTACGGTGGCTGATGACGGGGCGGTTTACAAATTGTGTTACGAGATAGCCAAGAAGGTGGAGAATGAGATGAAGTATCCCGGTCAGATAAAGATCACGGTGATTCGCGAGATGCGCGCCGTGGAATACGCCAAGTGACCATGAAAATCTTATTTCTCGGCGACATTGTGGGAAAGCCGGGAAGGAAGTCGGTGAAGGAACTCCTGCCGAAGATAAAAGAGGAGAAGGGCCCCTTCGACTTCATCTTGGCCAACGGTGAAAACGGGGCCGGTGGTTTCGGTCTCACGGCCAAAGTCTTGGACGAGATGATGGGGATGGGCCTCGATTGCCTTACCAGCGGCAATCACATATGGGATAAGAAGGAGTTCGTTCCGAGACTGGCCGAGGAGATGTCTCTCCTCCGGCCGGCCAACTATCCGCCGCTCTGTCCGGGCAGGGGGGCTCTGACGCTGGAAAAAAAGGGGAAGCGCCTCGCGGTTTTGAACCTCCAAGGGAGGATTTTTATGCCGCCCATCGATTGCCCCTTCAGGTGCGCTGACGCCTTGCTGGAAGAAATAGACACCCCTTTTGTGCTGGTCGACTTTCACGCAGAGGCCACCTCTGAGAAGCAAGCCCTGGGCCTTTACCTGGATGGCAGGGTTTCTGCGGTTGTAGGCACACATACTCACGTGCAGACCGCGGATGAGCGCATACTTCCAGGCGGCACGGCGTACATTACGGATGTCGGAATGACCGGAGGGCACGACGGCGTGATCGGTATGAGGCCAGAGAGCGTCCTGTCTCGGTTTTTGACGGGCATGCCGTCCAAGTTTGAAGCCTGCGAAAGCCGTCTCATTTTGAGCGCTCTCTCTGTGCTGCTCGACGATGCGGGAAGGGCCGTATCGCTGGAGCGCTTGCAATATTCGCTGTCAGAAAAGCTATGAAGCGTGAGAAGCAACATAACGCTGGGAAAGCAGTCTTCGTCTTACCGAGTTTGTTCGCTTCAGGGCTGAAGTTTGTGGCTGAATTACAAAAGAGCGAGGCCTCGAGGTCTCGCTCTTTTGCGTGATTGGGGGGATAAAAGTTGTGTTTGGCTGTACCGCATAAAGTGGTAGAGATAATGGATGAAAATCGCGCGCTCGTGAGCACGGGCGGTGTGGAGCTGGAGGTGCGCACAGACCTGATCGAAGGCCTGCAGGTGGGCGATGTAGTCTTGGTCCACGCCGGATTTGTGATAGAAAAATATAACCAGGATGAGGGGGAGGAACTGGAATCCCTGTGGGAAGAGGTGATGCAATTTGCCTCAGGTCGGTGACCTAAGGGCAAAGATGTCATCACTTTTGGAGGCACTCAACAAATGGTTGTGCGGTCCGATTACGGTAATGGAGGTGTGCGGCACCCATACCGTATCGATCTTCCGGTCTGGGATTAGGACGATGCTTCCTAAGGATGTGCGCTTGCTTTCCGGTCCAGGATGTCCCGTGTGCGTCACCGACCAGGCGGAGGTGGACGCAATGGTGAGCCTTGCCAAAAAGCCCGGTGTCGTGCTTGCGACATATGGCGACATGGTGCGCGTACCAGGGAGTTGCGGATCCTTGGCTGAGGCGAGATCTTGTGGTGCTGAAGTGGCGGTGGTGGGTTCTGCCATTCAAGCCTTGGCTTTGGCAGAGTCGATGCAAGACAAAGAGGTCGTCTTCGCCGGGATAGGGTTTGAGACCACCGCGCCGGCGACTGCGGTGCTGCTTCGCGAGGCTCGCAGAAAGAATGTAAAAAACCTTTCCGTGCTTTCACTGCATAAGCTCGTTCCTCCCGTGCTCCGCCTCCTCGCTTCCGACCCGACGCTTGTCATAGACGGCTTTCTTCTACCTGGCCACGTGAGCACCATAATCGGAACGGCCCCGTACGCGTTTTTGGCGGAAGAGTACGGCAAGGCCTGTGCCGTGGCCGGATTTGAGCCGCTCGACATAATGGCCGGCATAGTCGAGATCGCGCGCCAAATATGCGGGGGGCGTCCCGCGGTGAGGTGCCTTTATGGCAGAGTCGTGCGCCACGAGGGCAACGTGAAGGCCCAAGAGTTGTTGGGAGAGGTCTTCCGCCCGGCGTCCGTCAGGTGGCGAGGAATCGGAGTCGTGGAAGCTTCCGGCCTCGTCTTGGCCGATGATTATAGCGACTTCGACGCCTACTCTCGCTTCGGCATAACTCTGGAAGAGGTGAATCCACCGGCTGGATGTAGGTGCGGCGATGTGCTGGCCGGCAGGATCGCACCTCTGGAATGTCCTCTCTTCGGAGGGTCTTGCACTCCACAATTTCCCGTGGGACCGTGCATGGTGTCGTCAGAGGGGAGCTGTTCCGCATACTACAAATACAGCTCGAAGGGGGTATCGCCGTGGGGCGCTTGAGCTTGGGACATGGAAGCGGCGGAAGGCTCACGAATGATCTCGTAAAGAAAATAGCCTCAGCGTTCGCTCGCGAGTCCGGCATGCTGGAATTCGAAGATTGTGCCCTCCTTCCAGGAGGGTGGGGTGTCACCATAGATGGCTTCACTGTATCGCCACTGTCTTTCCCTGGCGGAGATATAGGCAAGCTCGCAGTCTGCGGCAGCGCTAACGATCTGGCGGTGCGCGGCGTGCGCCCCCTGTGGCTTGCCATGAGTCTGTTGGCCGAAGAGGGGCTCGACGAGGAAGAACTCTTCACGTACATGAGGAGCGCTGCGTCCGTGTGCGCTGAGCTTGGCGTGCAACTCGTAGCCGGCGACACGAAGGTCCTGCCCAAGGGTCAGGCAGACCGCCTCTATATCGCCACCTGCGCCATGGGGAAAAACGAAGCGATATCGCCGTGGGGGATCAAAGAGATCTCTCCCGGCGACACAGTGATAGTAAGTGGCCCCGTAGGCCGTCACGGAGCGGTCATAGCTTCTTTGCGATATGACATCAAGCTGCGTGAACTCGAGAGCGACTGCGCTCCTCTATGGCCGCTCATAGAGCCATTGACGCGCCTCCTTGGCGTGCACGCCGCCAGGGATTGCACGAGAGGGGGACTTGGGACGGTCCTCTGCGAATGGGCCGAAGTGGCCAACGTGGGGATCGAAATCGATGAAGAGGCCATTCCAGCGGACGGAGACGTGTCGGCCGTTTCAGATATCCTGGGCTTTGACCCTCTGTATCTTGCCTGCGAGGGGACAGCGGTCTTCGCCGTGGCTTCGGAATGGACGGAGACGGTCCTTGAGACTATGCGTTCTCACCCTCTCGGGAGATCTGCAGCGGCGATAGGAAAGGTGACAGAGGCTCACCCTGGCCTTGTGGGCCTTCGCACCTCAGCGGGCGGTATGCGCGTGGTAGATATGCAGGGGGGTGAACTCCTCCCTCGAATCTGCTGATAAACTGGGCAGATCTTCGGTTTAGAAGGCTCGCCAACTTGTTTTTTGATGAGGGACTCTGTAGAGTAGGACGTGAGGGTGAGGGTGAATGAGAGGTTAGTGGAGGCTAAAAACACAAAAGACAAAAAATTAGACTCAAAGTCCTGGCCGTTTAACCTGGCTGTTTAAGAGGAAGCTTATTATAAAGATTATTTCACATAGGAGTAATTATATGAAGGCGAGTGGGAGGTTGTATTCATGATGAATTATGATCATCATAGACAAAGACTCCCAAAGAGTAAAGCTTATACTATAAATTGGTATAGTTTTCAAACTCTATTATTGTTGTTAGGCTTTCTTTGTGTTGTGGCGGCAGGAGTAGTTCTTCGTTCCGCGAGAAGTGTTGTCATGCCTTTGGTGATAGCGTGGTTGTTCTCGTTTATATTTAAACCGGCGATACACAAATTGGAAGAAAAAAGAATACCCAGAGGTCTTGCTGTATCTTTGCTTCTTACGCTCTTTTTTATTATTTGTTTATTGGTATTTGCCATACTTTACAGACAATTATTGCCCTTTGTGAATGCGTTTCCGGGCTACTATAGCCGTCTGATAAATATCATAGAAGAGGTTGGCCAAAGAACGGACTTGCCAACGGACTTTTTGGTGGAACTCAACTTGGGAAGGCGATTGACCTCGTTACTTTTTGCACTCCCTGGCAAAACTATCTCCCTTGTGAGTAGCTTTTTCCTAATTATCGTGTTTTTGGTTTTCATATTGCTTGGGACGCCAGCCTTCGCTGAAAAACTTAAGCGTGCCTTTTCTACGACGACAGCAGAGCGAGCCCAACAGATCATTAACGACATATCGCGCCAAATAGGCCGCTATCTGTTTACAACTGTTATTATTAGCGCTTCGACTGGTTTGGCTGTTTGGGCAGCTTTGGTTGTCATAGGTGTCGATTTTGCCGTTAACTGGGGAGTGCTTGCTTTTATATTGAATTTCATTCCCTATATTGGGTCGTTTCTGGCTTCCATCCCACCGATTTTGGTGGCAATCGTGAAGTTTTATCCTGACCTCAAACCTGCAATTACGACGTCCATCACTCTTTTGCTGATACAAGTGAGCATCGGGAACTTCCTAGCTCCTAAGGTCGTGGGAGATGCCCTTAATATCAACCCTATTGTGGTCCTGTTGTCATTGCTTTTTTGGGGTTGGCTGTGGGGCGGAGTTGGAGCTGTATTGGCCGTTCCCATTGCCGTCATTATCAAGATTATTTGTGAAAATATACCTATTCTTCGGCCAATAGCAATTTTCATGGAATCAAGATAACGGAATTGCCATGGTTTATTGGACGCTTTTAAGCTTGGTCTTTAGGCTGCTTTTGCTCTTTATGTTCACTAAACCACTTCCGTTCAAATTCATCTGGACTTAAGCGCTTGAGCGTTGAACGTCGCCTACCTCCTATACAATTTGCCCTGAAGTATTTGAAAATGGCGTTTTGAGGCCTCTTCATGTTGGTTAATTATTCATGCTCGAAGTGACCCGCGTCTGAGAAAAGCCGGAGAGCAGTGTCTGGATTACAAGGTCTTCCTGTTGTTACCCCTGGAACAGGTAGCTCAACAGAGGAACGAAAAAGATTGCAACCTAAGAGAAATGGCTCAATTTAAATGAGCACGCGGCTCGGTTTTAGGTGAACATATAGCTCTCGGCTTTATATTGACATTCACAGTATGATATGAGAATGTCGAAAAGCGGCATAGAAAGATGCTTTTCTATTGCCGGTGGGTTTGAAGTTAAAATATTGGCAATTCCATACACCTGTGATATAAGATATAATCACTGCTTATGGTATTTGATATGTGTCTTTTATATCAAGGAGGTGGATGAGGGTGGTAGAGAGGGAAAGTTTAGCGACGCGTCTCGGTTTTATTTTAGTCTCTGCGGGTTGCGCCATAGGGCTTGGGAACGTCTGGCGCTTCCCCTTTATCACAGGTCGTTATGGAGGGGCTGCTTTTGTCATCATGTATCTGGTCTTTCTCGCCATATTGGGTTTCCCCGTGATGGTGGCGGAGTTTGCCATGGGCAGGGCCAGCAGACGGAACCTGGCAGGGGCCATGCTCGCTTTGGAACCGAAGGGGACGAAATGGCACATCTACGGCTATATCGGCGTATTGGGGAACTTAATCCTTATGATGTTTTATACTGTGGTATCGGGTTGGTTTTTCGCCTACTTCTTCCGTATAGCGATGGGTAGATTTGTGGGTTTAACGCCCGATCAGGTAGGAGCAACCTTTGGCGCGTTTTTAGGCAACACGACGGAGCTCATCGTTTGGACGATCGTTGTAATAGCTCTTGGCTATGGCATATGTGCTATAGGTTTGAGGGCCGGCGTGGAGCGGGCAGCGAAGTTTTTGATGACCGGGCTTTTCTTATTGATGATAGTTCTTGTCGTGAGGGCAATCGCTCTACCCGGCGCTGGGAAGGGTTTGGCCTTTTACCTGAAGCCGGATTTCAGCAAATTCACCTGGGAGGCGGCGTATGCTGCTATGGGCCAGGCATTTTTCACGCTGAGTTTAGGCATAGGCAGCATGCTCATCTTTGGCAGCTATATCGGCAGGGAGCGGTCACTCGCGGGGGAATCCGTTTATGTCATACTCATTGACACGACCGTGGCGCTCTTAGCTGGTTTCATCATATTTCCCACCTGCTTCGCCTTCGGCGTCGATCCGGGCGCAGGGCCGGGCCTGATATTCGTGTCGCTGCCCAACATATTTAACGCTATGGCCGGCGGTCGCTTTTGGGGTTCACTCTTCTTTCTCTTCATGATATTTGCCACCATGACGACGGTCATCGCAGTCTTTGAACACCTCGTGGCCTTCATCATGGACGAATGGCGTTGGAGCAGGGGGAAGGCTTGCCTGGCGTTGAGCATCATAACCTTCATAGCTGCCCTTCCTTGTGCCTTGGGCTTTGGTCCATGGAGCGGCTTTGCCCCCTTGGGCCCCGGCACTGTAGTCCTGGACCTGGAGGATTTCATCGTGAGCTCCAATCTGTTGCCTATAGGCTCGCTCTTGTTCGTCATATTTTGCACGGCGAGATATGGCTGGGGTTGGGACAACTTCATTAAGGAAGCGAACGCCGGCTCCGGCATGAAGTTTCCGATGTGGCTTCGCGGTTACATGACTTACGTTTTGCCCATAGTGATATTAGTGCTGTTGATTATGGGCTACATAGATTTCTTCTCCAAATAGTGCGGTTTACTTATTAGAGTGTTGCCTTGAACTGCTTGACTTTCTTTGCGGTGGGCGTTATATACTCTCGTTTAAGAGAAATGCGTAAGGTAACATACATGAGTGAGGGGGTGGGAGACGGCGAAAAAATAGGTTAGAATATTGTCAAATGAGACCAATACGCAAAGGGGGTTTGAGAAGAGATGAAAAGGATGATAGGTGTACTCATCTGCGCGGCGTTTCTATTGTGTGGTGGAGGATTTGCGCTGGCGGCAGATCAGGAGCCGATAGTCATCGGTTTCAACTTGGAGATGACCGGGCAGGTAGCGGCTTACGGCCAGGCCGCGTGGGAGGGTGCCAACCTCATCAAGGATATCGTAAAGCCCGAAGTCCTCGGCAGGCCTGTTGTATTCAGGCTTCTGGATAACAAGTCGGATCGGGTAGAGGCCGCAAATGCTGCAGCCAGGCTCATCGAACACGATAAGGCTGTAGCCATCATCGGCACTACGATAAGCGGCAACATGCTCGCTGCTGGTGAGGTCTGCGAAAAGAACAAGGTTCCCATCATCGGACCTACCACTACAAATCCGCTGACCACGCAGGGCAAAAAATATGTCTTTAGAGCTTGTTTCATCGACCCCTTCCAGGCCAGGATTGCTGCGACCTATTGCTATCGCGATTTGGGAGCTAAGACTGCTGCGATCCTCTCCGATATATCGAACGACTACTGCGTGGCGCTGGGCAAGTTCTTCCAGGAGCAATTCGAGGCCCTCGGCGGCAAGGTCGTATCAGTGACCTATTGCAAGGCAGGCGACCAAGACTACAGTGCACAACTGACCGAGATCAAGTCCAAGAACCCTGATGTCATTTATATACCTAATTATTATACAGAGGCTGCTCTTGCCATACGCCAGGCGAGAGACCTCGGCATTACTCAGCCTGTCTTCGGTGCCGATGGCATTGCTACCGAGGAGTTCCTTGCGATCGGCGGCTCGGCTGTTGAGGGCGTCCAGCACACCACCTTCTGGCATGAGAAGGCTGCGGTGACCGAGATAGGCAAGAAGTATGTTGAGCTTTACAAGCAGAAGTTCGGCCAGGATAAGGAAGTCAACGTCTTCGGCGCCCTTGCTGCCGATTGCTACCTCATAGTGATGGACGCCATTAGAAGGGCCGGCAGCGCCGATCCTACCGCCGTAGCTCAGGCTATAGAGGATACGGAAAACCTCGAGGTCGTAACCGGGCCGGTAACGATTGAAAATGGCGACGCCATAAAACCCGTGGTCTTCCGAGTGGTCAAAAACGGCAGGTGGGAGTACAGCTCCATCGTATACCCGTAAACTCATCTTTTTTCAAGGGAGCTTTGGCTTGGAGATGGGGCAAGGAGGGCTGGGGGTTACTCCTTGCCCTTTGTTGATTATCTTAGGAAGAAGGTGAACGTGAGTGAACTTGGAGGCCCTCATACAACAACTTATGAATGGCCTGTCGTTGGGTAGTCTTTATGCGCTTATCGCCATAGGATATACGATGGTGTATGGCATACTTCGGCTGATAAATTTTGCCCATGGCGATATATTTATGGTAGGAGCTTATTGCGCATTCTTTTTTGTGGCGATTTTTCGCCTTCCATGGTTTTTGTCTGCCCTTCTGGCCATAGGGCTCACTGCGCTGGTCGGCATGTCCGTCGAGAGGATAGCCTACCGCCCGGTGAGAAATGCTCCGAGGATTTCTGCTCTAATAACAGCTCTCGGCGTGTCGTTTTTTATAGAGAACCTGGGCCTCGTAACCGTCGGCGCTCGTCCAAAGGCCTTCGCGAGGCCGGAAATCATGGCGAAAGTCGTAAAGATAGGGCCTGCCGCCGTTTCTGCTGTCTCGATATGGGTGCCCATATTGAGCGTACTCCTTCTTTTGGCTTTGATGTATGTGGTCTATCGGACCAAGGCCGGCATGGCAATGAGGGCTGTATCCACCGACATCGAGACCACTCGCCTAATGGGGGCGGATGTGGACAGGATAATCTCTTTTACTTTTGCTTTAGGGTCTGCCTTGGCTGCAGCCGGAGGGATAATGTGGGCGTGCAAATATCCTCAAATAAACCCTCTAATGGGCATCTACCCTGGGTGGAAGGCCTTCACCGCTGCGGTGGTCGGCGGCATAGGCAACATAACCGGAGCCATGTTGGGAGGACTGTTGATCGGCATGGTTGAGATAATGACCGTAGCATTTTTCCCAGGCCTTTCGGGTTACCGTGACGGCATAATCTTCACGCTCCTTTTGGTGTTTTTGCTCGTCAAGCCCACGGGCATCCTTGGCGAATCCTTGAAGGAAAAGGTGTAACGGCATGGAGAACAGACGATTGTCAAACCTGCTCACGGCCGTGTCGGTGGGAGTGCTCTTCGTATTTTTGTGGTGGGCCAATAATAATCTCGACCAGTTTACGTTGAGGGTCATGCGCACTGGTGCTGTTTATATAGTAGCTGCGGTGGCATATAATTTGGTTAACGGAATAACTGGACAATTTTCGCTGGGGCCAAACGGTTTCATGGCCATAGGCGGGTATGCCATGGCACTTTTAATGCTTCCGCTGGAACAGAAGAAATTCGTCTGGTTTTTGGAGCCTCAAATGTGGCCCTTCAACTCCTTTTCCCTCTCCGGGGAATTCTTCATTGTGGCGCTCATCGTGGGTGGCCTCTTAGGTGCCTTAGGTGCGTTAACAGTGGGCATACCTTCGTTCCAGTTGCGCGGCGATTATTTGGCCATAGCCACGTTCGGCTTCGGCGAGATCATATTTGTCTTGGCCAACAACCTCATCCCCTTTACCAACGGTCCCCTGGGGATAAAGGGGATACCGGAGTATGCCAATATATATTGGTGCTTCGGTTCCGCCGTGGTGGCTACCCTCTTTGTAAAGAACTTGGTCAATTCAAGCTATGGAAGGGCAATGAAAGGCATAAGAGAGGATGAAATAGCCGCTGAAGCTATGGGCGTGGACATCTTTCGCACGAAGATGCAAGCTTTCCTCGTGAGCGGTTTCTTCGCCGCTGTGGCCGGCGGCCTCCTCGGGGCTCTGGTCACTACGGTTTCTCCCAGCCTCTTCACTTTTATGATGACTTTTAACCTCCTAATAATCATAGTCCTTGGAGGATTGGGCAGTATAACCGGTTCGGTGATAACCGCTTTCGGTTTTGCCGTGGCGATGGAACTGCTGCGAGTTATGGAGGCCCCGATAAACATCGGCCCGATCCACCTGCCTGGCATAGCCGGTATGCGGATGGTCATCTTTTCCATTCTCCTCATAGTGCTCATGATCTTCTGGAGGCGGGGTCTTTTTGGCCAATGGGATTTTTCGTGGAATTGGCTGCTCTCTAAGATTGGCATAACGTCAAAGGCTGCAGAGGCTATTTCGCCAGTCGAACAGAGTGGTTCGTCGGGGTCAACTGTCACTTCCGTTGGAGCGGAGATCCACGAGGATGGAGTGTTAATGAGCCTTCAAAATCTCACAATACGCTTCGGCGGCTTGGTGGCCGTGAGCGATTTTTCCTTGGATATCAAAAAAGGCGAGATAGTGGGGCTAATAGGCCCGAACGGGGCTGGCAAGACGACCATATTCAACATGATAACTGGCCAGTATACTCCGGATTCTGGGCGCATATTCTTTGATGGCAGTGATATAACCGGATGGCGTCCGAATCTCATCGCCAAAGTGGGGATAGCGCGCACCTTCCAGAACATTCGCCTCTTTGGAGAACTGTCCGTGTTGGACAACGTCCTGGTCTCAGAGCACTTAGGGATCAAATCCTCCCTATTGACTGCCGCCCTCGGGCTTCCCAAGTATCTCTCTGAGGAAAAGGAAGCGAGATCGCGGGCCATGGCGCTTTTGAGGCTGGTCGGCTTGGCGGATCTTTACGATGTACAGGCAGGGGCGCTGCCTTACGGTCAGCAGAGGCAGCTGGAGATCGCCAGGGCCTTGGCTACCCATCCGAAGCTGCTGCTCTTGGACGAGCCTGCTGCAGGCATGAACCCGGAGGAAACCAAGAGGCTCATGGCCTTCATACGAGAGTTGCGCGATCGATTTTCCTTGACTATCTTCCTGATCGAACATCATATGGAAGTGGTGATGGGCATATGCGAGCGGATAAGAGTCCTGGATTATGGCGTATCGATCGCGGAGGGCACACCTAAAGAAATACAGACCAATCCGCGGGTCATCGCGGCTTACTTGGGGGAGGAAGAGGGATGATGCTCGCGATAGAAAACCTTCATGTCTACTACGGGGGCATTCATGCCCTTAAAGGGATTTCCATGGAGGTGCCGGAGGGCTCCATCGTTACCCTCATAGGGGCCAATGGGGCCGGGAAGAGTACGACGCTTCGGGCTATAACGGGTCTGATTAGGCCTCGGCAGGGTTCGGTAAAGCTGAAAGGAAGGGACATAAACAGGCTCCCCACACATCAGATTGTTCAGTCCGGCGTGGCTATGGTGCCGGAGGGGAGGAAAATCTTTCGGAACCTCACCGTCAGAGAGAACCTGATGATGGGCGCTTACCATCGCAGCGATGCGTCTGCCGTGCAAAGGGACTTTGAATACGTCATCAGCCTCTTTCCGAGGCTCGAAGAGCGTTTGTCCCAAAAGGGCGGGACCCTTTCAGGTGGAGAGCAGCAGATGCTTGCCATTGGCAGAGCCCTCATGTCTGGACCGTCGCTTTTATGCCTCGATGAACCATCGCTCGGCCTTGCGCCGCTCCTCGTGCGTGAAGTCTTTAAGGCCCTGGAGAACGTTCATGATGAGGGGCGCACCATCTTGCTGATAGAGCAGAATGCGAGGGCAGCTCTAAAGTTAGCCGACTATGCCTATGTCCTCGAGACCGGCGTCATAAAGATGCAGGGAAAGGCGAGCAATCTCTTGGAGAACGAAGATGTCCGCAAGGCTTACTTAGGCGGTTAGTGAAGGGGGGATAGGCCGTGAAAGACCTGCGCGGCAAGAAGCTCATACTCTTGGGAGATAGCGACGGCGTTGCTTCCTCTCTTATGGAAGAGTGCTTTGCCGGTGAAGGAGAGGTCGCCTTTTCTGCGACGGAGTGCTTCCTCTGACGCGGCCTTTTGGCCATGGACTGGCAGGTGCAGTCGAAGGTAAAAGAGATCGCATCCGCCTGCGGCGCCGAAAACGTCGTGGTGGTTTTGGGCGTCCGCGATCCCGAGGCGGCTAAAACTTATGCGGAGACCGTGACTGCAGGCGATCCCACCTTTGTCGGTCCCTTGGCCGGGGTCCCGTTGGGACTCACCGTCTGTCACATCCTGGAACCGGAGGTTATGGAGAGAATTGAACCTTCCCTGAGAGAGAGGCTCGAGGCACTAAAGGGGAGCGAAAGCGCAAGGAGCGCGGCAGATGCCGTAAGGAGGGTCAGAGAGCGATCTGGCCGCCGCGATCCATGAGCGACGTAGAGGTGGCGGGGTTTGCCTTCTGCCTCGCCCATGTGCCGGACCTCGTCAAAGGAGACAATTGCCCCATAGGAGACGCGGTATGGGATTACGATCAGGTTTGCGCCTATGTCCCCAATCAAGCGTGCATAGGCGGCATAGATCTCGAGGCATTGGCGCTACATCCGCGTCCCTGGCGCGAAAACCCCATCTGTAACGCGGGTAGGTGGGGCAAGTTCGGAGAGATTATGCCTCAGGAGGAGTTTCTGGCCCTCTTACAGATATGTGATTCCTTCGGTTTCGTCTCTCTGGAAGAGGTGTTTGCGCAGCGCTCTTTCGAGAAGCTCGCCGCTCATCCGCTAATGAGTGGAAACCTGTTGGCTAAGCTCAGGGATGGGTGTCAGGCGGCAGAAATAGAAGAAAGGGTTCGAAAGGGAGCTCTTCCGATCCGCTCTCGTGGCGAGGTGGTAGGATGTGTACGCGATGGCGGCGATCCTTTTCTTTCCCCGCTCCTTTTGCTCGAAAATCTCTCTTGCAAGGCTATCGGCGCATTGGCCCTCCTGCACCTGCTGTCCGCCGCAGGCCTTTCGCCCGATGATTTGGATTACGCGATCGAATCTTCCATGTGTGCCGCCGGAGACGGGGTCGCCAGAGGATGCGGCGGCTTTGCCAGGGCTTGTGCTGAGGTGCTGGGCTGCAGCAACGCCGGCGGCTGCGATATCAGGGCTTCCGAAGCTGGTCCAGCTGCCGGTGTGATAGCCGGCGCCGCTCAGGTTGCCTGTGGGCTGCGGCGCAATGTGGCTATCATAGCCGGTAGCTCCTTCTCCGAACTACACCGTAGCAGCTTTGAGCTGCGCAAAAAGGGGTTGCCGATGGCGTGTGATTGCATCGGAGGCGTCGCCATCCTCTTAACGCCGGCGGGCGGGAGGTCTCCTATTTTGCGCCTCGACGCCGTCGGCAGGCTTCCTATAGGCGTGGGATCTTCGCCGAGGGTGCTCGTCTCGCACCTGGTCTTTGACCCGCTCGATAGGGCTGGTCTTTCTGCGTCGTCGGTGGACAAATACGCCGTATGTTTGAGCAATCCTGAAATATGCGCCCCGCTCGGGCTTGGCGATCCGGCGGAAGATAGTGTTAAAATGATCGCGGCTTCGGCTTCGATGAGGGGGGAAATCGAGAGAGGAGAGGTGGAGGGTTTTGTAAAGCGACACGGCACCCATGGTTTCATCTCCTGTGGCGGACCGCTCGCCTCCGGCGTCTCCTATCTGGGGCACTTTGCTGAAGCTGCAAGCAAGGGGAAGGCGCGCATCGCAATGGTAGTTGGCAAGGGAAGCCTTTTCCCATCTCGTCTGACAAATCAGGTTGAGGGCGTTTCCTTCATCGTGGAATTTCCTGCGTGAGTAGGTCAGATGAGCCTTTATCTTACTGTCAAAGTTGAATAATATAAGAAAAGAGGGATTCGTCATCGTGGTTAATAAGCTATTGTTGTTGGAGGGCTTCCCCAAAGAGAGGCTTTCGGAAGGTGATATCGCCGAGTTCGGCGAAGCTGCGCGCTTGGCGAGGCAGTGGGTTTTAACCATGACCACAGCAGCCAACAGCGGGCACCCAGCAGGGTCGCTCTCAAGTATGGAGATGTATTTGGTTACCTACGCTGTCTCCAGCTTGCGCCCTCACAATGCCGACTCGCTGGATCGCGACTTCATCGTAATAAGCCATGGCCACACATCACCCGGGGCATATGCGGCGTTGGCATACTATGGCTTCTTATCCCCCGAAGAGCTGTTGGGGAATTTCAGGCGCGCCGGCAGCCCTTTTGAGGGGCACGTGGAGAGGGGGTGCCCTGGCGTAGATTGGGGGACTGGCAACTTAGGCCAGGGCTTGGCCGCCGGCGTCGGTTTTGCCCTCGCCATGAGGGCCAGGGGGGCCAAAAACCACGTCTATGTCCTCATGGGCGATGGCGAACAAGTGAAGGGACAGGTAGCTGAAGCAAGGCGCATCGCTAACAAGGAAAAGTTGGGCTCGATCACTGCCCTTATAGATTATAACCACATCCAGATATCCGGACGAGTGGAAGAGATCATGCCGGCCGATATAGCAACTTTGTGGAAAGCCGACGGCTGGCTCGTCTATGAGTGCGATGGCCACGATGTCGATGCCATCTACAGGGCGCTTCGCGGCGCTGTCTTCGATGGGAGACCTTCTGTCATCCTGTGCCATACGCTCATGGGCAAGGGCGTTTCCTTCATGGAGGGCAGTCCTGAGTTTCATGGGAAGGCCGCCACCAAAGATTTATATATAAAAGCCATGGAGGAGCTGGGTGGCTCTCCCGAGCTGTTGGAGAGGGCGCTCGCAGCGCGCCGCGGGCCCTTGCCCAAAAAGAAGCGCATACCTTCCCCGGCGGTTGCGATCGATACAGGAGAGGTACGCGCCTATGCCGCCGGGGAGAAACTGGACAATAGATCTGCCTTCGGCAACGCCTTGGTCGATGTCGGCTCCTTAAATTATGACAAGGAAGGCCATGCGCCCATCTTGGTCTTCGACTGCGATCTCGCCGGCTCGGTGAAGACGGAGGAGTTCGCAAAGAGGTGCCCCGACTGGTTCATCGAGGCCGGCATCCAAGAGCACGCCACTGCAACGGCATCTGGTGCTGCGTCATGCGCCGGCGTTGTGAGCTGCTTTGCCGATTTCGGTGTCTTCGGCTTGGGCGAGGCTTACAACCAACAGCGGCTGAACGACATAAATGGGGCGAACTTGAAACTCTTTTTGACCCATGTAGGGCTGGATGTGGGCGAAGACGGCGCTACGCACCAATGTATAGACTACGTCGGCCTGCTGCGCAATACCTTCGGCTGGAGGCTCGTCGTTCCGGCCGATCCAAACCAGACGGATCGGGCCGTGCGCTGGGCCCTTTCGGCCGGCGGCAATGTCTGCGTCGCCATGGGGCGCAGCAAAGTTCCCGTCGTCGTGCGAGAGGACGGGTCGCCGTTTTTCGCAGGCGACTATGCCTTCCGCTACGGCGCCATGGAGCTGTTACGCGACGGCTCCGATGGGGCGATCCTCGCTATGGGGGCTATGGTCCACAAGGCCATCGAGGCATGGGAGAGCTTGCGCGCCTCCGGTTGCAGCGTCAAGGTGTATAGCGTATCATGCCCGCTTGAGCTCGACGATTCGGCCTTAAAAGATGCCGCAAAGACGGGCCTGATTGTCACCTATGAGGATCACCATGTAAGAAGCGGTATGGGGTCGCTCGTGGCGTTTCGTTTGGCCGAGATGGGCATAACCCCTCCGCTCTTTAAAGCCTTGGGTGTTCATCGCTACGGCGATTCGGGCGCTGCCCCTGAAGTCCTCTCCGCGATGGGGCTTTCCGTAGAACACCTGGTCGAGGCCATTAGGGGGCTCACGATTCAAGGGTGACGTTAAAGAGCGCAAATTACCCATAAGCAAGAGGAGTGAAATATGCGCAAGGTCTTGGTTGTATTGCTTCTGACAGCGCTGATATCGGCAGGGGTTGTTTTCGTCGTTCGGCCGTGGAAAAGTGTGACTGTGGCTGTCCTTTTTCCGGCTTCTGGCGTCGGCGCCCCTTTAGGTCTTTCACTGACACAATCCCTTCTTTGGGCCTTCGATTACTTTAACGAACGGTCTTTTGTCCCCGAATACCGCCCCGTCGTCATAAAGACTGACGACGTAGAGGAGGGTATAAAAGAAGCCATCAATTCCGGTGCCGTCGTCATTGTGGGCGCCTCCACATCCACTTATGCCTCGCGCCTTCAGAAAGCCGCGGACGAAGCCGGACTTTCCGTCATATCGGTGGGCGCGCTTTCGCAGGCGCTGGCCGAAAAGGATAACCTCTTTCGCCCTCACAGCGGAACGGACGAGGCCTTTGTAATGGGCGAAATATTGTGCAAATCCGTTTCGCGCTACGCCGTTTTCGCCTCGGCGCAAAATCCCATATACGTGGTGTCGTTCCTCGATGCACTAACAGCCGGCATGGGTGGCGTGCGGCCGTATGTCTACTTGAGTGCTGACGGCGGGGCGAGCAGAGAGATGCTCTTTTCTGCCTTAGCTGAGATAATGGAAAGCGATGCGGTTGTTTTGGTGCTGCCGGACTTTTCGTCGGCCGTGGTCGTGAGACAGTTACGTTATCTTTACCTCGACATGCCCATTTGGATAGCAAGCTGGGGTGCTACGGCGCGCTTCGCCGAAATCGCCGGGTCGATGGGCGAGGGCGTATGCACGATCGCCTCCTGGAGGCCGGATGCCTTGGAAGCTTCGCATCCTTTCGTACAATACGTCAGGAGGCTTTATGGAGACGAATTGGACCCGTTCCCTCTTACGTTGGCTTATGACGCCGTAGCCATGCTCGACGAGGCTATAAGCAGAGGAGAAATCGACAAAGTCAGCATAGCGAAAGAGCTCGGCGAGATTCGCAGCGTAGTTGGCATAAATGGCCCCTTTGTGGTGGACGAAAACGGCGATGGTCATCCTCCCCTCTATCTCCAAGAGGTTTCAAAAAGGCGCTGGCGCCTTTTGGAGGTCTTATCGCCATGAGCTTGCGGCGCCTGATACGCATCACCCTTTGTGTGTCTTTGATCGTCCTGTCTTTGGCCTTCGCCTTTTCGCTCTATAACACTATCAGGCGGTTCGGCGTCGCGGCGGAGGAGGCGATGGAAGCCACGGGTATGCTCGTCCTTTCCAACTCCGAAGCCCTGCTGTCGAGAGTGGAAGGCATTGTCTCCTTTCTTAACGAGGATGAGGAGTTGCCTTCGCATATGCTCCCTGAGGTGCGGCTGCTCCTATCGACCAACGGGCGGCTCATTGATCGCGTTTACAGGGGGTATCTGCCTGCGGTCTTGCATCTGCCCCAGTCACTATTCGCGGATGAGTGGCAGGCCACAGACCTGGTTTCTTTCGATGGGCGCGTACTTTTGGTCCGTTCGCTCCAGACGCCGCTCGATGAGTTCATCGTAGGGGTTGACCCCGCCGAGCTTCTCGGAGACCTCCAGCGCTTTGATCTCCCCTTCAGATTTCATTTGGCCGTCGTTGACCAGAGAGGCCGCGTCTTATGGGTCCACCGAGCCAAAGCCACCGAGGCGCTCGCCCTAAGGGGCGCAGTTCCTGTGGGTATATTGGAAGGCGGTAGCTGGAGACAATTTCGCCCTGCGGGAGGGGAAGGCCTATTGTTGAAGGCAAAAACCGTGGGGAACGGCTTGGTCTTGATCTCTGTGGTCCCTTTTAGCGGGCTCTTCGTATGGCTCGCCAGGCTCGCTTTCCCCTTCGTCATCGCTGCTTCAGGCTTAGCCCTACTCTTGTTTTTCTTGGGGCGCTTTTTGAGGCGGAGTCTCTTCTTTCCGCTCTTCGAAGTCGCAGCCCTGGCCAAAGCCTTTGGACAAGCCTTGAGGAACAGCGACCCCCTCGATATTGCCGGAAAGACGGAGGAGCTATCTGTGCGTATAAGCGAGAGGCATTCCGGCGCCGTAGTAGAGGAGTTGCAAAACTTCATCGAGGGTTTGGCCGAAGCCCTCGAGGTTATGACGGCCCAACAGGAGGAGCTCGCCGCATATAGTGAGGAAGTAAAGGCGGTAAACGCCTCCCTGACCGAGGCTAACGAGCTCTTGAGGCGAAGGGAAGAGGCATGGCGAAGGGCGCTCGAAGCGACGCATTTGGCGACCGGCGGAGTCGACATCAAGGAGAATCTGCGGAGCATCGCTGGGGTGGTTCGCTCTGCCTGCGACGCCTTCGGCGTGATCATAAGTCGCGTCGAAGGCGAAGAGGTGCGCGTCTTCACATGGAGCGGTTTCGGTGCGGATGGATTGACGATCGATAAAATACCGGCCAAAGAATCGTCGGTGGCTCAGGCATTGGAGGAAGCACGGCCCATTTGGATTGAGGACGCTGCGGCGGCGGGACGCTATACGTCGGCTCATCCGGCCGTAAGAAGCGAGTTGAACCTACCGTTGATGCATGGCGGAAAAGGCGTAGGAGGGCTTACGGTCTGCTTCGAAGAATGCCGCACCGCGGATAGCGAGCTCGTTGAGATGATTTCTCCCATCGCTTTGGCCGTATCGGGGCTCTTAGCTTCTTTCGAGGCTCAGGAAGAGTTGCGCGAGTCGTATTACTATACGGCGTCGAGGCTCCAAGTTGCTACTGCATATTATCACGACGAGACGGCAGAGCACTTGGAGAGAATGGGCGCGTATTCGAGCCTCTTGGCAAGAGCTTTAGGGCGCTCATCTGAAGAGGTCGAAACGATAGGCCATTTTTCCAAACTCCACGATATAGGGAAGATTAAGATTCCACTCGACATATTATCCAAGCCAGGGCCGCTTTCTGACGATGAGTTTGAAATAATTAAATTGCATACTATCTGGGGCGCTGAGATCATAGGCCCTTCTGATTGGCTTGCCGTTGCCAGAAAGATTTGTCTCTATCACCATGAGCGCTATGATGGAAGCGGCTATCCCTATGGTCTTTTGGGCGAAGATATTCCCTGGGAAGCGCAAGTTGTGGCCATAGCTGACGTCTACGACGCCTTGCGGTCGAAGAGGGCCTATAAACCTCCCTTTGACCACGAGAGAGCCTGCCGGATAATCCTCGATGGGGACGAGCGCCTGCGATCCGGCGCCTTCGGCCCCAAAATGCTTGACATCTTTAGGGCGCTACATAAAGAGATGGCCGAGATCTACGACCTCCACGCCGAAGACGATGCGCTATAATGCCTTAAGAGTTGCAATCTCGTGGGGTGGTTATTTTGCTTAAAGCCGGCGATATAGTATACCTTTGGTCCTCAAAGCTCGAAGACGGATTCTTGCTCTCTTTGGTCCCCGGCAGGAGGTTGGGTTCTCACGTAGGGGTCATCGGTCATGATGACATATTGGCTTCCGATTACGGCAAGGCCGTCATGACCCATACCGGCCATTCGTTTTATATACTTAAGCCGATGCTCGGGGAATATACCAGAAAGCTCAAGCGCAAGACTCAGATAGTATTCCCCAAAGAAACGGGCTTCATCCTCCTCTATTTGGACATTTTCCCTGGGGCTACTGTCGTGGAGTGCGGCACCGGTTCCGGTAGTCTGACGGCAACACTCGCTCATTTCGTGGGAGACGGGGGAAGGGTCATATCCTATGACAGGAGAGGCGAGTTCTCGAAGCTCGCCGAAGAAAATTGTAAGCTTTGGAAGGTTGCCCACAGGGTGACATTCAAGGTGCGCGATATAGCTGAGGGCTTCGACGAACGGGAGGCGGATGCTGTCTTTCTCGACCTGCCAGACCCGTGGAATTATCTCCATCATGCGATTTTAGCTTTGGCGCCTGGCCGCAGACTCGGCATGATCCTGCCCACAACGAATCAGGTGCAGCGAGCGTTGGCCGCACTGAAAGAGCAGCGCTTTGCAGACATCCAGGTTATCGAGGTAATGCACAGATATTGGAAAACAGACCCTGAGAGGTTGCGCCCCGAGGACATGATGGTGGGGCACACCGGATATCTGATCTTTGCAGCTCGCGTCGAGGCTCAAGAGGCGCAGTGACCCCTGAGAAGGCGCTTCTGCACGCATGCTGCGCACCCGATGCCATCGTCCCCTGGAGAGTTCTCGTCGATGAAGGGTTGGACGTCGTTGGATATTTCTACGGTTCCAACATCCACCCGGCGGATGAGTACAGCAAAAGGCGCGAAGCCGTAGAGAGGTTGGCCCGCGAGATGGGCGGCTCTGTTGTTTTTGCGCCTTACGAACCTGAGACATGGATGGCCAAGGTGCGACATCTGGCTGGCGAGCCCGAGGGTGGGAAGAGGTGCGCCCTATGTTTTGCCTTGCAGCTCGAATCCGCCCTTGCAGAAGCCCTCATAAGGCGATGTGACGCGATGGCGACAAGCCTTACGGTAAGCCCCCACAAAGATCCCGATATGATAAACGCCCTTGGGCGTGCGCTATGTCGGGCGGCGGGGATCGAGTGGGTGGATCGAATCTGGCGGAAAGGGGGAGGTTTCGCCCTCTCCGTCGAAGAGAGCCGTCGCCTTGGACTTTACAGGCAAAAGTATTGCGGCTGCATCTATAGCATTCCAAAGAAAGAGGGATAGGCCATGAACGCAAAAAGGGGCCGTGTCGGCAAGCTGCCGCCTCCGGTCTTGGAGAGATTGGTGTTGGGGTTGCGGGGTTTTGAGAGGCGAGAGGTGATGATCGGTCCCTCTGTAGGCGAGGACGCGGCCGTCATAGGCTGGCCGGCTGGGAGGTTTTTGCTGGCGGCATCCGATCCGATCGTAGGGGCTAAGGCCGGGGCCGGCAGGCTTTTAGTGCACGTGAACGCCAACGACATCGCTGCCAAAGGGGGAGAGCCGGCATATTTTCTGGCCACGTTGATATTCCCATCCTATGGCGACGAGGGCGATATCGCGCTTCTCATGAAAGAGATGGATGAAGCGTGCCGCGAGATCGGCGTGGCCATAGTCGGTGGACATACAGAGTTCGGCATGGGGTACGAAAAACCGGTGATCGTGGGTACCATGTTGGGCCAAGGCAGAAGAGTCCTCAGGGCGGAGTCGATAAGGCCTCGCGACGTCATCATCGTCACCAAGCACGTTGGCCTCGAGGGTATGACGATATTGGCGAGCGACAGGCCCGATCTTTTAAAGGAGATCTTGAGCGACGAAGAGATGGCAGAGGCGTTGCGCTGGAAGGAAGGGCTTTCAGTCCTTCCTGAATCACGTCTCTTGAGGGACGTGGCGCGCTTCATGCACGATCCTACAGAGGGGGGCTTTCAGGGCGCCCTTCAGGAGGTGCTGCGCACCGCTCGCCTCGCCGCCGAAATAGACAGCGATGCTGTGCCGGTTCATCCTATAACGGCTAAGGTCGCATCCCTCCTCGGCTTCGATCCGTTGCGCCTTATATCTTCCGGGGCGCTCCTTGCGGTCTTGCCGCCGGAGTGCGCTGACGAGGCGATAGCGAGCCTGCGGGCGCAGGGGATAGAGGTGTCCGCCGTCGGCTGCGTTACAGATGAGGCATATGTGGAGGAAGAGCCGGCACAGGAGGAGCTGTGGCGGCTGCTCGAGCTTCCTGGCGGTGAAAGAGCGTGACATACCGGCATGCGGCCGAGCGCCTCGAAGGTTTGCGGGCGCAGCTTCGCGATCAAGTCCTGGATGGCTTTGTGCTATTCGTGACGGAGGGGTCCAATTGGGAGGGGGCCTACTACGTATCGGGGTTTCGTGGTTCAAGTGCTACCCTCCTCATCACCCACGACGAGGAGATTTTGATCACCGATGGGCGATACACGGTTCAAGCCGAGGAGCAGTCGCGTTTTAAGGTGGTGGATCAGGGTCAAAGGCAAACCCTGGAAGTATTGAAGGATCTCATTGATGCAAGGCGATTGCGCCGCATAGGCTTCGAGGGGGAGCGCATAAGCTACGCTCTGTTCAAGAAGCTCGAGGATATGGATGTAAAGTGGATCGATTCCTCGTTCATTATCCCGTCGCTTCGACGGTGCAAGGACCCACTTGAGGTATCTTATATCAGAAAGGCCGCCGCTTTTGCCGCATCTGCGCTGGAGGAAGCCCTCGACTCCTTCGTGCCGGGCGATGCGGAAGTGAAGCTTTCTGCGCTTTTGGAGTTTCGCCTCCGCATGAGTGGGGCCGAAGGGGGATGGAAAAGTCACGAATTCATCGTCGCTTCGGGAGAGCGGAGCGCCCTCCCCCACGGCGCTCCCACCGACAGGCGCCTGATGCCGGGCGAATGGCTCACATTGGACTACGGCGCCAGATATGAGGGTTACGTGTGCGACATAACGCGCAACGTGGCGGCCAAAAGGCGCTATGCCTGGGCCTATGACGTTCATAATTTGCTCTCCGAGGCGCAAAAGGCGGCACTCGAAGTGATGAAGCCGAATGTAGCCGCCAGGGATGTCGACGCTGCTGCGCGAGCCGTTATACAGAGGGCCGGTTTTGGTGCGTATTTTACCCACGGCCTCGGTCACGGCATAGGGCTCGAGTTGCACGAAGCTCCTCGGCTTTCGCCTAGTTCCGACGACGTCCTCAAAGAAGGCGACGTGGTGACCGTCGAGCCGGGGGTCTACGTTAAGGGGCGAGGGGGGTTGCGCCTGGAAGACGATTATTTGATAACGGCCGATGGCTCCATTTGTCTAACGGAAGGAGTCCCAAAGGAGTTCTTTCTCATCGGCTGAACCTGCGACGGTGCCATTCCCAGGCAGTAGCGACGATTTCTTCGAGCTCCGGGTGAGCCCTTCGCCAGCCGAGATCTTTTTGCGCCCTATCTGACGAGGCTACCAACACCGCCGGATCGCCGGGCCGCCTGGGGCCAGCGCTCGCCGGTATAGGTTTACTCGTAACGCGCCTCGCCACGTCTATAACATCCTTGACGGAATACCCCATGCCGTTGCCCAAGTTGTAGGCGGAACAACGAGCCTTGCCCTGGATAAGGCTTTTTAGGGCGAGGACGTGCGCGGAGGCGAGGTCCGTGACGTGGATGTAGTCGCGAATGCAGCTGCCGTCAGGCGTTGGGTAGTCCGTGCCGAAGATCGCGATCTCCTTCCTGCGTCCCAACGCCACGTCCAATACCAAGGGGATGAGGTGAGTCTCTGGATCGTGATCCTCGCCGCTTCGGCCTTCGGGATCGGCCCCCGCCGCGTTGAAGTACCTGAGCGAAACGCTGTTGAGCCCGTATGCTTCGTGGTAACGGCGCAGCATCGACTCTATGAACAGTTTGGTCTCGCCATAGACGTTGGTAGGGCGCAGTTCGTCTTCTTCCGATATGGGCGTTCGCTCCGGCTCTCCATAGACTGCGGCTGAGGAGGAAAAGACCAGGGCATTCACGCCGCGATCCCGCATGACAGACAGGAGCGAAAGCGTCCCGTTTACGTTAACGTCGTAATAGACTTCAGGCTCTCGCATTGATTCGCCCACAAGGCTTCTGGCGGCGAAATGGAGAACCGCTTCGATGGGAAAGCGAGCGAAAGCGCTGCCTACCGCTTCGCGGTCGCGGATATCGCACTGCACGAAGTTGGGCGAAAAGATCAAGTCCTCATGTCCACGGCTCAGGTCGTCCAATACGACTACTTCGTGGCCCATTTCGCGCAGAGACAGCACTACGTGGCTTCCTATATAACCCGCGCCTCCGGTTACCAGTATCATTTTCCTACCTCGTCTTTCATTTTAATTGATGATCAATGGCCGGCGCAAAAATCCACCCCATTCGATAGTTGAAGTCAACGACTTAAGGAGTGTCCGCTAAAGCCTCTTCGAAGACCTCAAGCTGAGCTACGAAAGTGGTCTTGCCGGCGAGCGCCGGGAGCACGCGGCCTTTCTCTAAAAAGGAGAGAGAAACTGTATTTATACCTCCTGGATTGCGGACATCCGTTTTTTCGCCGCTTTTGCCGAGAAGGTGGGATATTATGGCACTGGCCACAGAGCCGGTGCCGCATGAGGAAGTGATAGCTTCGACGCCTCTTTCGTAGGTTATGCAGCAAAGCCCTTCTCCCTCGAGGGCCACAAAGTCTACGTTGGTCCCTTGAGGGAAGAGATCCATCCTATAGCGTATCTCCCTTCCTAACCGGGTCAATTCCTCCATCGTCCTCTTTGAGAGATCGTCCAAGAAGACCACGACGTGGGGGACTCCGACCGCTACGAAAGAATAGCGCAGCTTTAGGCCCACCACTTCGAGCGCTTCGTCGAGGATGACTTGGCTTAAGTCCACCTCGGGCATTATGAGCGCTACCATCGGAGGGTCGACACAGGCCTTCACGTCTCCGGCGAGCGTTTCAAAGGCTATTTCGCGCGGGGCTATCCCCATTTCGAAGGCATATCTGGCGATGCACCTGGCGCCGTTGCCGCACATTTCTCCCTCGGAGCCATCGGAGTTGAAGAGGCGCATCCCGAAATGAAGCCTCGAGGAAGATTCCATAACCAGGATTCCGTCGGCTCCTAAGGCCTCGCGGCGCCTGCAGAGGGATCGGCTGATCCTCGAAAGCTCCGATGCGGTCCAACGGGAGCTTCGGTTGTCGATTACTATAAAGTCGTTTCCGTTGCCGTTCAACTTGGCGCACTTGACCACAATATCAGAAGTTAACATTTTTGTTCATCTTCATGAAAGGCTTCATTCATTAGCCCTCGGCGATTGCGAAAACACCGAGGGCTAATGAGAGCGAAGCCTTAGCGAGAATAGAGCACTTCGCCGGCTACGACGGTAAGGAGCGCGTTAATGTCTTTTATCTCCATTTCCGGGCAGCTCATGTAATCCTTATCTATGACGACGAAGTCGGCCCGTTTGCCCTTTTCTATGGAGCCCAAAGCGGCTTCTTTGAAGTCGGCGTAGGCCCCCCATATAGTATAAGATTTCAGAGCCTCTTCGCGGGTCATCTTTTCCTCGGGATACCAACCGCCTTGGGGTTGTCCTTCTGTGTCCATTCGCGTTACGGCAGCGAAGAGGTTTTGATAGGGGTTAACGAGTTCAACCGGCGCGTCTGTGCCGTTCGGAATGATCGAACCGGCGTTTATCAATTTGCGCCAGGCGTAAGCGCCCTTGATCCTTTCTGGGCCCACACGGGATTCTGCCATGTTTTTATCGGACGTGGCGTGACACGTCTGCATGCTCGGCAGGACGCCGAGCGCAGCAAAGCGCGGTATATCTTCAAGCGAAATGACCTGCGCGTGTTCGATCCTAAAACGATGGTCCCTCGGCTCGGGAATCTCGTTGAGAACCCTCTCGTAAACATTTAAAACTTGGTGATTGGCGGCGTCGCCTATAGCATGGGTTGCGGCCTGGAAGCCCGCCTTGCGGGCGGCAAGCACCATGGCGTAAAGCGATTCATCGGTTTCGCGGGGGTTACCGAGATGCCCCGGACGGTCTGAATATTCTTCCTTTAGCCATGCGCTGCGAGCGCCTAAGGATCCGTCGGCGTAGAACTTTAACCCGCCCAACGTGAGGCGGTCGTCGTAAAGCTCCTTTTGCGGGCCCATCTCTAAAAACGGAGCATACGACGCGGCATCGGCTTTACCGTAACTGCCAGACGCACCATAGGCATAGATGCGGATCTTGAGCTTGCCTTCTTCGTATAGCTCTTTCATCAGATTAAACGTCTCAAGGCTCGTTCCCATATCGTTGGCGGTCGTAATGCCGTAGGAAAGCAGGTTTTCTTGGGCCGCAAGCAGCGCTCTCCTCTGCTGGTCTTTTGTGAGGGGCGGGATTTTTTGGCTCACTAACTTCATTGCCGTATCGGTGAGGATCCCGGTAGGTTGGCCTTTTTCGTCGCGATAAATTTCACCGCCCTCTGGATCCGGAGTATCGGCGGTGATCCCGGCCACTTCAAGGGCTTTGCTGTTGACCCAGGCGGCGTGCCCACAGGTGCGCACTAAATAGACCGGCACGTCTGGGGCTATTGCATCGAGCTCTGCTCGGGTTGGAAATTGCGGCGGGTTCCAAACCTCCTGGTTCCAGCCCCTTCCCAAAATCCACTCGCCCTTCTCCTTGGCCGAAGGGTAGGCCTTTTTGACGGCTTCGAGAATTTCCTCCTTCGGGCGCCAGTGCGCTTGAATTTGCATCTGTAGCGCGCCATAGGAAGCGTAGTGCATGTGAGATTCGATGAGCCCGGGAAGGACGGTTTTCCCCTCGAGGTCTACGACTTTAGTGTCGCTTCCGATGTAAGCCTTTACTTCCTCATTGCTGCCGACGAAGATAAACTTCCCTTCTTTGATGGCTACGGCTTCTGCCTTGGGTATCTGTTCGCTTACGGTATAGAAATTCCCATTGCGGTAAACACTGTCGGCCACTTCGGCAGCGGAGACAGGCAGCTTGACGAATAAAAGGTTTAAGAAAACCAAAAACGAAACGACTGTCACCCTTAAGCTACGCATCATCTTCCTCCTTTTGCAAACGTACGATTTGTCTTTTCCTTATTGCGACTTGTTAGGGTTTTCGGTTTGTCTTGTTTGTATTTTTCCCCTCGCGCATCACCGCCTCTTTGGAAGAACTTGAAGAGCAGCTAAAACATGATTGGTTTTTTTACGGTAAACCAATTTTACCCACTCGCATATAGGTGTCAACGGTATGTTGAATGTGTTGAGTGCTATCTGTGGCGGCAATATCCTAAGGCAAGGACAAACGCATGGCGGTGGCAGATCTTGGGCATGCCCCTTGGAGCTCTTTAGATGCTCGCAATTCCTCGGGCAACTCGCCCCACGAGATCTCCTTAAAGCCCAGGCGGCTAAAGAAGTCGTTGGCCGTAGTCGTCAATAGATACACTCGCTTTATCTCAGGAAGCTTTGACATAAGGGTGTCGACCAGTCGGCGTCCCAAACCGCATCCGCGCCACCTGGGGAGCACGACCACCGATCGCAGAAGCGCGTAAACGCCGTATCTTTCCATGCCAGCGATGCCAGCTATTCCCGTATGCGTTTGTGCTACGATGAAATTGTCTATCCAATCGGCGACGCCGTCGGTGGGGAGGTCCGCCGCCTCGAGGATCCGCAATACAACGGCGAGATCCTCTGGCTTTGCCTGTCGGATTTCTGCGGCCTCGTCAGGTTTTTTGGGTTTTCTGGCCGTGATCAAGGCGCTGGAGGGTTTTATCGAGACGCTGCCGGCATTGAAGGGAGAGAGGATCTTTATGTCTATCGCCTCGAATCCCGCCCGTTTCAGGAGCTGTTCGTAATCTCGCACCTCTAATGCACCGCCGAAGCACATAGCCCAGGCTTCCGGGTCTTTTCTCACTTCCGCCGGCGGGGTTTGAAGCCACACGACGTCGGCTATGACCAGCCTGCCTCCGGGGCGGAGCACCCTCGCTACCCCTTCGACGACCGATTCCTTTTTCGAGGCCAGGTTGACTGCGCAGTTCGAGACGACCACGTCCACCGACTCATCCTCCAGAGGGATCTCTTCCATAGAGCCTGTGAGAAATCGGACGTTCGACACTCCTGCCCTCTTCGCGTTCTCTTCGGCCTTTTTTACCATGGCGGGGGATTGGTCTAACCCAAAAGCAATTGCTGGTTCTATGCGCCTCGCCAGCGCTATCGTCTCTAAACCTGGTCCGCTGCCCAGGTCTAAAAGGACCTCCCCGGGAAAGAGTTGCACTATCCCGGCTAAATTTGCGCATCCTAAACCGCTCTCGTTTAGTCCTTGGCCGCACGAGAAGCCTTCACAGCAGGACTTGTCCTTGCCATCCGATTTTGAGGCTATGGCGTCGTAACGACGCTTTATCTCCTGACTTATCGCTTTTTCCTTCATAATGCAATGAACCCCCTCGAGGTGAGTGTCATATCCGCTTCTGCTCGCATTTTAGCATAGTTCATGGGGTTGCTCATATGTCCTTGGTAGCGTAGCGTCCGACGGCTCGGCGGTGGTCGCGCCAGTTGCAATGAGATTGACTGGGTGGTATAATTCTATGCAGGAAATGTATGAGTGGAGAGTTAAGAAGAGTGGGCGTCGCCCACTCTTCTTTGTTAGGTGCGCTCGGGATACCTGTGCGGTTAGGGGAGCGGAGCGCTATGATATTTGAAGGCCGTATATAGCCGGTGCGAGGGTGATGCCTGATGCAGCTGGATGAGGCGACAAGAGGACTTTTGGCCTCGTTGGCCAAAAGGGGCACCGAAGAATTGGGATACGAGTTTGTGGGCATGGAGATCGTGGTAGAGCAGGGGAGGCCCACGTTGCGCATCTACATAGACAGCTTGGGCGGCATCAACGTAAAGGATTGCGAGCTGGTATCCAGGAGGATCAGCGCCATCCTCGACGAGGAGGACGACGGCGGCCCGTTCGCTGGGCGCTATTTTCTCGAGGTCAGCTCCCCTGGGATCGAAAGGCCGCTCTTTTCCGTGGACGACTATCGCCGTTTTGTGAATAAGAAGGTAAGGCTCAAAACTCGCCGACCCGTGGAAGGAAGGCGCAGTTTCACGGGCTTGCTCGCGGGCGTTACGGATTGCGACGAGATCCTTTTGTCTGCGGATGAGGGCGATCGGGTAACCGTTATCCCCTTTGACCTTATCGACAAAGCTCACCTGATTTACGAGGAAGGAGTTCCAAAGAGAAAGAAGTGAGAGGAAAAGCGCTTTTGGCCATCGGTCAGCTGTGTCCGATGGCCGCTTAAAAAAGAAGGTTCGCTTAAGGAGGAAAAGTTCATGCTTTTGGGGCGAGATTTCATGAGGGCAGTGCGCCAGATAGAACAAGAGAAAGGGCTTCCCATGGATCTGATCATATCCAGCTTGGAAGCTGCCCTGGTCTCGGCATATAAGAAGTATAAGGGCTCAAGCAGAGACATGAAGGTAGAGATAGACCCTGCCGGGGAAGGGGTTTTCGTGTATGAGCTGCGAAAGGTTGTGGAGCAGCCGAGCGAAAACGCTCCTGAGATTTCTTTGGAAGCCGCCAGGCGCCTCGGACACGACGACGCGAAGATCGGCGACGAGATCTGGGTGGAGATCGCGCCGGAGGAGTTCGGCCGCATCGCTGCGCAGACTGCCCGTCAGGTCATCATTCAGCGCCTCAGGGATGCCGAAAGGCAGATAGTCTACGACGAGTTCGCAGACCGCGTGGGCGATCTCGTTACGGGAATCGTTTTTAAGTCCGAAGACTCGCAGGTGTTGGTGCGCATAAACGACCGCACAGACGCTATGTTGCCTCCCGAGGAGCGCATGCCGGGCGAGAAGTATCATCCCGGGGCACGCATGAAGTTCTATCTGTTGAACGTCAGGCAGACGACGCGAGGGCCTCGCATAGTCCTTTCCAGGACCCATCCTGGCCTCGTAAAACGGCTCATGGAGTTGGAGATCCCGGAAATAAGGGAAGGCGTGGTAGAGATAAAGGGCATCGTGCGAGAGGCAGGAGCCCGCTCCAAAGTGGCCGTGGCAAGCCTCGACCCAAACGTGGATCCTGTAGGGGCTTGTGTGGGGAACAAGGGGCAAAGGATCAAGTCCATAAGCGAAGAACTGGCTGGAGAGCGGTTAGACATAGTCGTATGGAGCAACAATCCTCTGCAGTTTATAAAGAACGCCCTATCGCCAGCCAAAGTGGTGAAAGTGGAACCGAATCTGGAGCAGGATAAGGCCGTTCATGCCTATGTGAGGCCGGATCATCATTCCCTTGCTATTGGTAAGGGAGGGCAAAACGTAAGGCTTGCAGCGAAGTTGACCGGTTGGAAAATAGACGTCAAAGTCTTGGAACCGGAACGCATGCCTACGCTGCATGACCTGTTCGCGGATATAATTAAAAAGGGCAACGATTGATCCATGAAAGAAGCGACAGGTTCGAGGAGGAAAAGACCGCGTACGTGCGTGGGTTGCAGAGAGGAGTTTTCCAAGAAGGGCCTGTTGCGGGTGGTAAGGAGCCCTAAGGGTGAGGTAGTGATTGATCCTACGGGCAGGATGCCTGGCCGCGGTGCGTATGTATGCGCGAAGAGGGAGTGCGTGACGGTCGCCAAGAAGAGGGATGCCCTTTCGCGCGCTCTGAAGGCTCGCGTTCCTGAGGAAATTTATGAGGAACTCCTTTCGCTCTGCGGGGAGAACCCTGGCGATGGTGATGATTTAAGCATTGAGTAATCAGCTTTTACGCGGTTTGCCGAGGAGGGATGTCGTCTGAGCAAAATTAGAGTTTATGAGTTGGCCAAGATGTTGGGCTTGTCAAACAAAGAGCTGGTAAATTTTTTGAGGGAGCTGGGTGTCGATGTTAAAACGCACATGAGTTCCATCGACACAGAGACAGCTCAGCTCGTGGAGGAGGCGTTCCGCAGCGAGCGGGCTCCTTCTGCAAAAATAGCAGAAGAGGGAGCCGCAAAGGTTGAGGAAGTGATCGTACCGGAAAATGCCACCGTAGGGGAATTGGCGGAACGTTTGAATATGCCGGTTGCCGATGTGGTTAAGACGTTAGTGCAAAAGGGGCTCATGGTGCCGGCTGATTCTCCCGTCGACGAAAAGGTGCTCAAGGCCTTGTCCGAGGCTTACGGGAAAGAGTTTTCGTTGTCGCGCGGAGGACATGAAGAGAAGGTCTCAGCCGTTGCGCTTAAGTTTAAACCGAAGCCCAAAGGGGAGAATTTGAAACCCAGACCGCCAGTTGTAACAGTTATGGGGCATGTGGATCACGGCAAGACGACGCTCTTGGATTACATTCGCCACACAAACGTCACTGCTCGCGAAGCCGGGGGCATCACGCAACATATCGGTGCCTCAGTGGTGGAACATCAAGGGCAGAAGATAGTATTCCTCGATACTCCCGGACACGAAGCTTTTACCGCCATGCGGGCACGCGGGGCGCAGGTGACCGACATAGTGGTTCTGGTTGTAGCTGCCGATGACGGCGTGATGCCTCAGACCCTCGAGGCTATAAACCATGCCAATGCGGCGGGGGTTCCCATCATCGTGGCTGTAAACAAGGTTGACAAACCGAACGCAAGGCCCGAGGTGATCAGGCGGCAGTTGGCGGATCTGGGCTTGATTCCAGAAGAGTGGGGCGGAGATACCGTGATGGTCGATATCTCGGCCAAGACAGGCCAAGGCGTCGACCACCTATTGGAAATGATCCTCTTGGTGGCAGAACTCGCCGAGCTGAAAGCCGACCCCACCGTCGACGCCGAGGGAGCAGTCGTCGAAGCCAGGCTTGACAAGGGGAAGGGGCCGGTGGCTACGGTTATCGTGCAACAAGGTACCCTTCGCCAAGGGGATGTCGTGCTTTTTGATAGCACCTGGGGACGGATAAGGGCCATGCAGGATGATAAGGGAAGGAGCGTCAAAGAGGCTACCCCCAGCATGCCCGTGGAGATAACGGGCTTGAACGATGTGCCCCAGGCCGGGGAGCTATTTCGTAAGGTAGACAGCGAAAGAGAAGCTCGGGACGCAATAGAGCGCAAGAAGATCGAAAGAGAGATCGAAGTCGAGCATCCCAGACGATTGACCCTCGAAGAGTTTTATGAGCGCATCGAAATGGGAGAAAAACAGCAGCTCAACATCGTCTTGAAGTGCGATGTGAGGGGTTCCCTTGAAGCCCTTAAGGCTTCACTATTGAATCTGGCTACCGAAGAAGTTGGAATAAGCATTGTACATGAGGGCGTGGGCAACATTTCGGAGTCGGATATCATGCTGGCCTCTGCATCGAATGCCGTAATACTGGGTTTCGACGTCAAGCTCAGCAGCGACGTCAAGAAGATAGCCGAAAGAGAAGGAGTGCAGGTGCGCTTATACCGCGTGATCTACGACCTTATCGACGACGTGAAGGCTGCTTTGGAAGGGATGTTGGCCCCGAGGCTCAAGGAGAACGTGACAGGACACGCGGAGATACGGGCCGTATTCAGCGTTCCCAATCTCGGCAGCGTAGCCGGCTGTTATGTGTTGGATGGGGTTATTAGAAGGAACGCCAAGGTTCGCGTCTTGAGGAGTGGCGCTGCTGTATGGGAAGGTGCCATATCGAGCCTTAAGCGATTCAAAGACGACGTGCGCGAAGTGTCCGCCGGATATGAATGCGGCATAGGTTTCGCAGATTATCATGATTTCAGAGAAGGTGATATAATAGAAGCCTTCGAAGTAGTTGAAGAAAAACGCAGGCTTGAAGATGCGAAGAGATGAGCCAAATGAGCTCTTTTTTCATAGGGGTCCTCGTAGTGGAATTATGCTTATCCGCTGCCGACAGCCTGAAAGACCGGCGCCAGGTTATTCGCTCCTTGCTCGATCAGGCGCATCGGCGTTGGAACGTATCGGTCGCCGATCTGGGGCCGGATGGTTCGTGGAAAAGGGCCGTATTAGCCTTTTCGGTCGTCAATTCGTCTTTGAAACATATCGATTCGCTTCTTATGTCGGTAGAGAGGTTTCTGGAAAAGGCTGAGGACAATGCGGACTTTGAGATCGTGCGGCGGGAGAGGGTGATCAAACCGCATGACGAGTTTTCATATTGAGAGGATAAACAAAGAGCTTGCCAAGGAGATCTCTCTTTTTATTCAACGTCGCATCAAAGATGAAAACGTCAAGAAGGCGGTCATCCTCGGCGTTGAGTGCTCCAAAGACATGAGTCGCGCGAAGGTTTATTTTACGACGCTCGATCGCGACGATAGAGAAAAGGTGACCTTGGCGCTTGAAAAGTCGTCGGGCCTCATGAGAAGTGTTTTGAGCAAAGAGATGCACGTGAGGAGCATGCCGGCGTTCTGTTTTATATTTGACGAAAGCGAAGACAGAGCGAGGCGAATGGAAGCTCTGTTAGATAGGATCTCGGGTAAGGACGAGAACGGTGGGTAAGTGATGTCAAAGGCGTCCGGCTTAGCGCGTCTGGCTCGTACCTTAGCGCTTTTTCCCTGCTGGCGCATACTGGTTCACGAAAGGCCGGACGGGGATGCCTTGGGCGGGGGAAGTGCGCTCGTCTGTTGGGGCAAGGCCTTGGGCAAGGACGTGTCGTGGGGAGGGCCCGACCCGATCTCTCCTCCCTATGATGCGTTCCTCTCCATGTCTTGCGAATACAGGGCTTATAAAGAGCTTCCGATGGAGTGGCTCAGGGATGATACCGCAATTATCGTAATCGATACGAGCGCGCCGTCTCGTTCCGTCAAGGGAATAGAAAATGGTGTTTCGCCGGCTACCCTTATAAATATAGACCATCACGGCGACAACACGAGATTCGGCGATGTGGTCTACGTAAACGATGAAGCCTCCGCCACATCGGAGATATTGTGGGACTTGGCCGAAGCAGGGGAGTGGCGGCCGTGCATAGAGGCGTGCATAGGTATCTACACCGGCATTGTCACCGATTGCGGTCATTTTACTTATGCCAATACGACGCCCAATGCCCACCGCGTGGCCGCAAGGCTGCTCGAGCTCGGAGTGAAACCGCAGGAGCTGGACGAGCGCATAAATTCCAAGAGCAGCGTTGAAGAGCTGCATCTGTGGGGCAAAGCCTACAGCAGGGTTGCCCTGATGGCCGGAGGCCGTGTGGCCTTTACGTGGCTCAGCGACGACGACTTTCAGGAGCTCGGAGTCTCCCGTTACTCCACAGAAGGGTTGGCGAATGAGCTCGTCAAGGTTAACGGGGTCGATGTGGGGATGCTTCTGACGGAGGAGGGCGACGACGTCAGGGTGAGTTTTCGTGCCAAGGGCAAGACCTCCGTCCGAGAATTGGCGCAGCGCCTCGGAGGCGGGGGGCATCCCCAAGCCGCTGCTTGCAGGCTCCACCTCTCCCTCTCCGATGCCATCGATTTGATAAAGGAAGAGGTTGAGCACCTTTATGCGCGCCCGTTTGCTTCTAATTGATAAAGAACCTGGATTGCGCAGTACTCGCTGTGTAGAGATAGTGAGATCGCGCCTGGGAAGAAACGTCAAAGTCGGCCATGCCGGGACCCTGGACGGGCCGGCCAGCGGTTTGCTCCTCATCTTGCTCGGAAGCGCCACGCGTTTGAGCGACTACGCCATGAAACTTCCTAAGGCTTACCGAGTCGTGCTGAAGCTCGGCATCGAGACCACCACCGGCGATATCACAGGATCGGTGACGCGAACTACGCCAGTGGGCGGAGATGTCGAGGAGCGCCTGAGGCGCGCAACGTGCGCTTTTTTGGGCATGAGGCTCCAAAAGCCGCCTGCCTTTTCGGCGGTGCGCGTGAACGGCGAAAGGGCACACAGGCTGGCTAGAAAAGGCAAGGCGCCCTCGCTTGAGGCGAGGCCGATTTTCATTCGCTCGATCCGTGTGACCTCTCCGGTCGACGAGGACGGTTGTGTATCCATGGTCGTAGAGTGCCATAAGGGGACATATATCAGGAGCCTCGCCTTCGACATCGGAAGGCAAATAGGCTGCGGCGCCACCGTCTCTTCGCTGCGGCGCATAGCCTTGGGTTCGCTGATCGAGGCGCAGAGCTTGAGTTCACACCTCTTGCCTCATATGGATAGGGAAACCCTCTTGAAACACCTTCTTCCTGTTGAGCGACTGTTGGACCACTTTACTGCTTACGAGATAGATCGGCATGTCGAAGAGGCGTGCTGGCACGGCCAGGTGATCAAAGATTGCCCCGGCAGGCGACTAAGCTGGGGTATATTGCCTACAAAAGAAGGCGTGGCTCTTGTCGGCGGGAGGGGCGTCACTTTTTGCGAAGTTGTCCTCTCGTCCGGAGGGGCCTCCTTTTATCCCAAGGTCAACGTGCCGCTCGAGGGGGAAATCACAGGGTGATCGCATGTATAGGTGCCTTTGACGGTTTTCACAAAGGACATCAGCGCCTTTTCTTAGAGGCTCAAGATATGGCTGAACGCATCGGGGATAGCTGGTGTGCGGTGACGTTCATCCCTCATCCTCAGCGCTTCTTCAAGGGCGACTCCTTTAAGCTCCTCTTCTCTTATGACGAAAGGATTTTGCTCGCCAAATATTTAAAGATCCCAGATCTGGTGGAACTTCCTTTCGATAAAATAGCTCACATGGAACCCGAAGAGTTCCTCGCATTCCTCAACGATGACTTTGGGATCGACGGCATCGTGGTCGGCGAGGATTTCCGCTTCGGGCGCAATAGAAAAGGCAACTTGACCATGTTGCAGGAAGAGTGCAAAACTATGGGATGGCATTGTTCGGCCCTTCCGCACCTCATTATCGACGGGGAGCCCGTAAGCAGTTCCCGCATCCGGGAATTATTGTTGGAGGGCCAAAGCGAGATGGCCGAGGTACTGTTGGGGTACCCCTTTATGATCAAAAGCAGGGTAACCCGTGGAAAGGGCCGCGGTCGACTTTTGGGCTTCCCCACGGCCAACCTAAAAATTCCTGCCGAAAAGATGATCCCCAAAAGGGGCGTCTATTGCGCCGCTGCTCGGGTCAATCGAAGATGGTGGGCGGGAGCCTTGAATATAGGCTTAAACCCCACCTTCGAAAAGGAGGATAAAAACATGAGCGTGGAGATCCACCTTCCCGACCTCGAGGGAGAACTTTACGGGCACGATGTGGCAGTCTTTCTGATCAAGCGTCTCCGCGACGAAAAAGCCTTCCCTTCGCCTCAAGCTCTGACCGAGCAGGTGAAAAAAGATATTGAAGAATGTTGCCGCCGTTACGAAGAATGGGCTTCAGCCTCGAGCGTTTTCATGAAGGAGTGGGCCGCAATTTTGGAAGAGGCGCCTTCACTTGGGTAGCCCGCACCTTCAGATGTGCATGGGACTAAATCTGACGTGGGCGCCGATGTCTATTTTTGCCAAAACAAAGCTGTGGCCAGGGAGAGCGACCGGCCGGCAGGGCGCCTGTGGGTTAAGAATGATGGGCGATGTATAATATCAAGCGTAAGATCTCAGTCTTGCCATGTAGGTGGAGGAATAGGTATGAGTTTGGATCCCTGGGGCCCGAGAATGCCCCGATGGTTTGTAAACGTGATGATGGTCTTGGCTGTGGCGGTCGTGGCGATGTGGGCCGTGAGAGCCTTCCTTTTCATGCGCTCCGGTCCGGGGAGTGCTTATTACAATGGCGGTTACAGATGGCACTTCGGATGGGGCATGTCCATGATGTTTTTGCCAGGTATGCTGTTTGCTGCTATTGTTATGGTGCTCTTGGGGGTGGGCCTGTGGTGGCTTTTGAACTCGCTTTTTTGGAGGAAATACTTTCCCACGAGTGCCCCTTATCCTCCTCCCCCTTTGACTCGAACCCCACAGGGCGGCAGCAACGCCTCGAGCACCACCTCAAGCAGAAGGGAAGAGCTAAAAAAGAGGCTCGATGCCCTGGAAGAGGCATTACTTTCGGGCCGCATCAGCGAGGAGACATATAAAGAGCTAAAAGGCAAATATGAGGCTGAGCTGTCGGGCCGAACATAAAGGTTATCGGAAGGTCTTTACGGCCTGCATCCGCTGCTTCGTATCGAGACGAGCCCTGCGATGAGTTTTTGGCAAAAGGGATTACCCTTTTTTGGTCAACCCCATCCAAACGAGATCGAAGTATCGCCCGTTCCTGTATACGACTTCCTTGAGCCTGCCTTCGACTTCAAATCCAACCTTCATGTAGCTCCTTATTGCCCTCTCGTTGAAACTGCAGACACAAAGGCAAGCTTTTCTCATGTTAAACTGGTCAAACGATATCTCTAAGAGTGCATTCATGACCTCCGTGCCATAGCCCTGACCCCAGAACTCGGGCGAGAGGCATATGGATATGAAGCTCACCCTGTTCGTCATGTAGGGTTTTATGGCGGCAAAGCCTATGGGCTTGTTCGTCTCTCGATGTTCCACGCAAAGGGCAAACCAATTCCCCTGTTTGAAATAGTCCACCAACCCCTCGACCTCGGCCTTAGTGGCCGGGAACACCGGCTCGTGGGGGAAGAGAAAGCCCTCCAAGAGCTCTCTATTGTTGTAGAAATCGGCTATGATCTTGCAGTCTTCCCTTTCGAGCCCTCGCAAAAGCGTGCGCGGCGTGCTGAATGTGTATTCCAAGGCATTACCTCCCATTGTTAATATACTAATCACATGTAACAGGCGGAAATAACTCTATAGCGTCTTCATCCTTGAGCGGCGTCTCGAGCCCTTGGAGGTGTAACATATTTTTGTCGTTTACCGAGAACATCACTCCCTTGGCCAGTCCTTTTCTCTCATCCGTCAATAGTCCCTCGAATTCGGCGTAGTATTATGGATCGATCAGGCGCTTTAACAATTCCTCCGCAACAGTTTCCGATAGTGTAATTTCTACTTCCTTGCGCTGAGTCGCCTTGCGCAGCGTGGCGTAAAGTTTAACTTTCATGACATTGCCCCCTTTTCTTTGCGGGATAGTTGCCTTATATTTACAATTGCTCCGGAGGCCGAACGAAACCCGCCTCGCCATTAAGCAATTATACCTATGGACTGTGCGGCTCTCTTGAGTTAGAGTAATAGTTCAAGCGGCATGATCTGTATTGTGGGAGGTATGTGTGATGGTTTTGCGTAAAAGTATCCTGTTTTTGGTGTTTGCGGCTTGTGCTTTGGCCTTGATCGGAGGTGCGGCTTTCGCTGAAGAAAAGATAGGGGTTCTCGATCCTCAGGAGGTTCTCCTCAATCACCCAAAATTTCAAGACACGCAAAAGCAGATCCAGCAAGTGGTCCAAAGCAAGCAAAATGAAGCCAAGATGGCTATAGATGCTACATCGAACAAGGACGAGCAAGCCAAAATTTACCGCACGAAGCGTCAAGAAGCAGCTGCTGAGGAACAGAAGTTGATGCAGCCGCTATTTAAAGACATAGACTTAGCTATCCGAACCGTTGCCAAAGCGAAGGGCTTGACGATAGTCTTGGATAAGAACCAGGTCTTCTTCGGCGGCATGGACATAACGAACGACGTAATACAGGAGCTCAAGAAGCAGTCTGCCACGAAAAAGTGAGGTACTCGACTTATCCTCTTAACGTCTTGAGGGTACCGAGGTATGCCGCTTTTACGTCAGGGTTAGAAAGCAGGTCTGCTGAAGGGCCGTGCATTACGATGCGGCCGGTTTGTAGCACGTATCCTCTGTGAGATAGCATAAGGGCTTGCCTTGCGTTCTGTTCCACGAGCAGAACGGTAACGCCTTCGCGGTTGATGCGCGCGAGCTCTTTGAAGATCTCCCTGATGAGGATGGGGGCGAGCCCCAACGAAGGCTCGTCCAAGAGCAGCACCCTTGGGCGCGACATTAGAGCCCTTCCTATAGAGAGCATCTGCTGTTCTCCGCCGGAGAGCGTGCCAGCATATTGACCTTTCCTTTCTTTCAGGCGTGGGAAGAGCGTATATACCCACTCCAGGTCTTCTTTGACCTGGAGTTTGTCTTTCCTTGGGAAGGCTCCTATCGTCAAGTTTTCGTCGACCGTCAAGGGGGCGAAGATCTTGCGCCCCTCGGGCACCAAGGATACCCCTTGGGCCACAACCTGATGGCTTTTCTTCGCCAACGGCTTACCCTCTAAGTATATTTCGCCCGATTCCGGACGGACCATCCCCATTACGGCATTGAGGAGCGTGGATTTGCCGGCGCCGTTGGCTCCTATGACACAGGCTATTTCCCCTTCGTAAACCTCCATAGAAATCCCGTGAAGGGCTTTGATGGCGCCGTACCTTACGGAGAGATCTCGTACAGACAGAATGGGCCGCGGCGAGCTGGTCATGTTAAACCTCCTCTCCCAAGTAGGCGGCGAGCACCCCAGGGTGGTTTTGGATCTCTTGCGGAGATCCCTCTGCTATCTTTGCTCCGAAGTTCATGCATACGATGCGAGGACATATCTCCATGACGAGCTCCATATGGTGCTCGATTACCACGATAGTTACGCCCAATTCTGCGGTGATCCTCTTTATCGTGGCATTCAGTCCTTCCACCTCTTCTGCGTTCATACCCGCGGCGGGCTCGTCCAACAGCAGAAGTTCGGGCTCTAATGCGAGCGCTCGCGCTATCTCAACTCTTCTCTGATGACCGTAGGGAAGTGTGCCTGCGGGTTGGTCCGCCCTATCTGCTATGCCCACGAGATCGAGTAGCTCCATGCCGCGCGCTTTTGCCTCTTCTTCGGTCTTCTTCCACCTACCCACATGGCACAGAGCTTCCATGAAAGAGTAGATGCCCTTTCGGTAGGCCGTCATGACGTTTTCCAGGGCCGAAGATCTTGCAAATAACCGCAGGTTCTGAAAGGTGCGAGCTATACCCTTCGGCACTATCTCGTGCGGCTTTAGCGGCGCTATGTCTTCTCCTCGAAAGAGGATCTGCCCGCCTTCTGACGGATAAAGCCCCGTTACGATGTTGAATACGGTGGTCTTTCCAGCGCCGTTAGGCCCTATAAGCCCCACCAATTCGCCTTTTTCTACCGTGAGCGAAAAGCGGTCTACCGCCTTTACACCGCCGAAGGACTTGCTCACATCCACGAGCTCAAGGAGCGCCATCGATGCCACCTCTTTGGTTTTTGGAGCGCAGGGATGCGGTCTTTTTAAAGAGCCCCCATATCTCCCTGGAACCCATGATCCCTTCGGGCCTCAAGACCATGGTTGCCACAAGAACTCCTCCGTATATGAGCATGCGGTATTGCGATATGGGGCGGAACAGTTCGGTCACGAGAGTTATCGCTACAGAAGCCAGAAGCGTGCCGCTGAGCGATCCTAGCCCACCGAAAACTACGACGGAGGTGAGTTCAGTGGATTTCGTCATGTCAAACATCACAGGCTGAATGAACGTCATAAATCCGGCCAACAGCGCGCCGGCAATGCCGCAGTAAAACCCCGATACGGCGAGGCTTAAAACCCTGTAGTGAGCCGTGTTGTACCCTAAGAGCGAGGCCGCGAGGTAGTCGTCGCGACATGCCTTGAAAGCTCTGCCGTAGCGGCTGTTGATGAGGTTTACCATCGCTACGGCCATGACTACGAAGAAGGCCAAGGCCATCGGAAGGGTGGTGAACCCCTCTATTCCCGGATAACCCCTGGCGCCGCGCGTCACCGACTGCCAGTTTTCCAGGATGAGCCTGATCGATTCGACGAGGCCTATGGAGGCGATGGCGTAATAATCTCCCATAAGCTTGAGGGTCGGAATGCCTATCAGGTATGCCACGACCATGGATAGGAGCCCTCCGGCTATGACGGCCAAAAACCAGTGGGCGCCATGCTGGACGGTCAATATACCGGCGGTGTAGGCTCCGAGGGCCATATAAGCCGCATGTCCCAGCGTGAATACCCCGGTGAATCCTGTGAGCAGCGATACGCCCATCGCCGCTATGGCATTTATACACAAAAGTATTATTATTCCACTAAGGTAGCCCAATGTTCTTACCCTCTTAAACCTTTTCCAGCGGCTTTTTCCCGAACAGCCCGGTTGGTTTGACGAGAAGCGTTATGACCAAGAGAGAAAAGACCACCAAATCGCGCAGTTGGCTCGATACGAAACCGGCCGTCAACATCTCTGCGAGGCCCAATATGAGACTCCCTATTACCGCGCCGGGGAGAGATCCGAGTCCGCCGACTACGGCAGCGACGAAGGCCTTTATCGTGATAGCCCCTAACTGCGGATACAGCGTGTAGCGGACGGAGAGGAATATGCCTCCCACGGCGGCCAGCATACCAGCCACGAAAAAGACGATGGATATGAGCATGTTCACGTTTATCCCCATAAGCCCAGCCGTTTTAAGGTCAAAGGCAGCGGCTCTTATGGCGAGCCCCCACTTGCTCTTCGCAATGAAAAACTGAAGCGCGGCGAGGAAGATCACAGCCACGGCGAGGGATAGCAGATCGAAAGCGCTCGTCGTGGTAAGACCGAAGAGGTGAACCGGATCGGTCGGTATCACGGGCGGTAGAGCCCTGAAACGTCCACCCACCACGATGACGAAGATGTTTTCTATGACGATGCTCATGCCCAGCGACGCTATCAGGAGATATAAGGTGATGTTCGTGCGCTCTCTGATCGGCTTGTAAGCTATCCTCTCGGTCAGAACAGCGGAAAGGCCGGCTCCGAGGAGGGAAAGACCGCCGGCGATCCATATGTTGTTTCCCAAACTTCTCAATGCGTAGTAGCAGATATATCCGCCTATGACGAGGAAGCCTCCGTGAGCGAAGTTCGAAAACAAGAGTATTGAATATACCAAGGAATACCCCACAGCTATGAGAGCGTATACGGAACCCAAAGACGCGCCGTTTATAAGCTGCTGGACCAGCGTTTCCAATGGATACCACCTCTATCCTGCATTTTCGTTCAAGAAGGAGGCGGAGTGCACGCTCCGCCTCCTTAAGATTCCACACGCGGCGTCTGAAAGCAATGCAGGTTTTTACTCCGGCCTTACCTTCTTGTAGAATCTCGCTTTCCCGTCTTTACACTCGAGTATCACGGCGTCTTTGTCTTTCGGGTTGTGGTCTGCCGGATCGATCGTGAGCACGGCATGATGGAGTTGAAGTCCTTTTGTGTTTTCAAGGGCATCCCGGATGGCCTTCCTGTCAGCCTTGCCGCCCCTTTCTATAGCATCCGCCAGCCAGTATACCGAGTCATATGCGAGAACGCCGTTTACGAACTCTTTGCATTCGTCGTTGTGTTTTTCCTTGTATGCGGCGAAGAACGGTTGCATGGCCGGGTCTTCGGGAGCTACATGGTTAACCCAATAGGTGCCATCCATTGCACTGCCGGCGATTTCCCACATGAAGTCGGCGTATCCGTCGCCGCCTATGATCAAAAGGTCGGCCATGCCGAGCTCCCTCGCTTGCTTTATGGTGAGGGCCATCTCCTTGCCCATGTTGGGAAGCACCAATACGTCTGCGCCGGAGTTCCTGATCTCCGTGAGCTGGGCCCTAAAGTCCACATCTACAGCGCCTCGAAAACCCAGATCGGAGACAATTTCACCGCCATAGGCCGTGAAGCTCTTAATAAAGAATTCGCGCAGGCCCTGAGAGTATTCGTTGCCCACGTCGTATAAGATGGCGGCCTTCTTTTTGCCCATCTCTTGGGCGGCGAGGTATGCGAGCACCTTTCCCTGGTAGGGATCTGTGAAGCAGATCCTGAAGGAGTAAGGGCGCACCTTGCCGTCGTTGTCTACGGTGACAAATGGGTTGGTCGATACTGTTCCGATCTGCGATACGCCAGCGCGGTTGACGACGGGCGCCGTAGCTATATTTATGCCGCTGCCGTTGGCCCCGATTATGGCATATACTTTATCCTGCTCTATCATCCTGCGCACGGCGTTCACTGCGTCTTCGGCCCTAGTTCTGAAGTCGTAGGGCACAAGTTCTAACTTTTTCCCCAAGACGCCGCCCTTTCCGTTAATCTCGTCTACCGCGAGCTGGGCCGATTTGAGTTCGGTTTGACCATAAGCAGCCCAATCCCCCGTGAGCGCTGCCAGGTAACCGACTTTGATCGTCTCCTGGGCTATTGCACTGCTGGCTGCGAACGCCAGCGCCATGACGACGGCTACAGCTATTGCTCTCTTCAACGCGATCACCTCCCATTTGTGATTGAAGCCTTTATGAATATTCTATCAGAACGTAGCCCACTGCGGTAGTTCTGCTTTCGATTTTCAAACAGGCAACCCAGAGGCAGTCGATAATGTGGAAAGAATGGTGCGCTACCGACTTGGCAATTCTGCAGGCCTCCATTGCGCATTGCTTTTGGCGAGTGTCGCCAACGGGCGCAGGGGTGGTTTAAAATGAACAGTGTTGTTTTGGAGGCGAAGAGCAGAGTAGAATAGCTTTGTATCCTGGAGGGCTATTTTGTCGTCGCACAGCTGGGAAATGCGATGAAAAAAGGAGGGAAGCATGTGAGCGAGCGGCTTTTGGTGTGCGATTTGGATGGCACTTTGGTAAGTCGCGATAATGTGCCCGAAGCTGTGGCGCGATCGTGCAGGCTTCTGGTCGAGCGCGGGTGGCGGATTATGGGCGCTACGGGGAGGATTTTGGCATCGGCCAAGCCCCACCTCGAGGTCATCGGAGCGATGGGGCCGGCCATACTCTATGACGGAGCGAGGTTGATGGATTACCTTACCGGTGAAGTCATGTGGGAGTCTCTGCTTCCGCCAGAGGCCGCGAACAAAGCGTTGGAAGTCGGGTGGGATTCGTCGTTAAAGGTGCAACTCTTCGGCGATGAGAAGGTTTTTTGCAGATCGGATGACCTCGCCACCATCTCTTATTTTTCCTCCCTCGGTCTGCCCGTGGAAAGGATTTCTTCGCCTCGTATCGATGAACCCGTTTACAGGGTGATCTTTTATACTATAGACAAGCAGTGCGATGGAGATATAAGGGGGCTTCTCGAACTTCTGAAGTGTGAGCTCTCAGGTTTGGCCAACGTCACAATGGCGGGAAATAGTTTTATCGACGTGATCCCTCCGGAGGCCTCAAAGGGGAATACGTTGAAGAGGTTTCTTTCCCTCGCGAATGATCCTATTGATGTCGTCGTGGCGGTGGGGGATCATATGAATGACCTCGAGCTGCTTCAAGTTGCCGATCTTCGCGTCGTCGTATCGAGCGCGCCGCCCCAGCTGCTTGAGGTTGCCCATAAAGTCATACCCCCGGCTAAAGAAGCGGGCTTTGCGGAGCTTGCCCAATGGCTTTTGAAAGATGATTTTTTAAGGCAAATACAACGTAAGGAGTGATCAGCTTTGGCGGAACCCAAGTGGCAGATTGTGCAGCTGGAGATACCCGAAGGGTGCAACATCATCTTAGGACAGAGCCATTTCATCAAGACTGTGGAGGATATCTACGAGGTGTTGGTCACGTCAGCACCTGCGCTCGAATTCGGCATCGCCTTCTGCGAATCCTCCGGCCCGTGCCTGGTGCGATACGACGGGAATGCGAAAGATTTGGTCGACGTGGCTATTGAGAATGCGAAGAGGCTCTCTACGGGTCATGCTTTTGTGGTATTGTTGCGGAAGGGCTATCCGATAAATGTATTGAACGCTTTAAAGGCAGTTCAAGAGGTGTGCCGCATATTCGCCGCCACGGCAAACCCGTTACAGGTGTTGGTGTTTGAGACGGAGCAGGGCAGGGGCATAGCCGGTGTCGTGGATGGTTTTGCCACGAAGGGGGTAGAAGGTGAGGCGGATATTGAAGATCGCAAGAATTTATTGCGCAGAGTCATCGGATATAAGAGATAGCCGCAAAACAGGGAAAGGCTGCTGCCTTGCAGCGCTTTTGTGTTTTTGCGCCTTGGTTGCGATTTTTGCGGGGCCCCTTGCGGCCGAGGAAGACCTCAGCAGGGAATGGAGCTTTCCTGTGGTTGTCCTTCCTCCGGAGAACGGGTGGGAGAGCGACGAAGGAGAGTCCATATGGCTTGCCTTGAAGGTCGTCATGAAGGAGGCCAATGCCAGCAGAGACGGAGTGGCAGGGCGCGATGTCCTCTTTCTCAAATCCCGGTTACCGGCGCCTAAAGATGCTCCTGCAGCCGTAAATGAGTGGAGGAAAAACGGCATCAAAGCGGTCATATCGCTCGCGGATCCCGAGATGGATAAACTTCTCGTTTCCGCTGCGGCGGTCAATGATATGCCGCTCCTTTTGGCCAACGGCGAATGGGTCTCCATCTCTGGGGAGAGCGGCAGGCCTTTCAAAAATACATTTGCCCTCGACTTGTATTATCCCTTCAGAGCGGTAGCATTGGCCGAGTATGCCGCTTTCCGTTACAAAGGTGCAACTGTAGCCATAGAGGCCGACCTTAACGATAGCCAGATGTATCCTGTTTACGACCTCCTGCGAAAGAGCCTTAAAGAACGTGGACTTGCAACCATGACGATTTGGCATGACCCAGCTCGTAGGATGCCGCTCGCCGAAGATGAAGCGTCGAGCGCTGGGGCTACTGTTCTAATAAGCTGTCTCGGCCCGAGGAACCTTCAGACGACCTGGAGGAGGGTAAAGGAAAAGCGTCTACCTCTCGAGGTGTGGTATTCTGGGCCGTTTTTGCCCTCCATGCTTCTTTCTTTGGAAGGGCTTCTAATGGCGGATCAAGCTTATCCGGCAGCGAGGGGCAAGGGCTTCGACAAGCTTGCTGCTCGTGCTTGGGAGGTGGAGCGCAAAAGGGTCACCGACCGTTATTGTGCTGCCAAGGCGCATGCCGCAGGCCTTTTTGTCGTCGAAGCGTTGAGGCTTTCTGGAGGGAAATCCGTGGCCGATGCAATGAGCGGAGTCTCTGAAATTCCGCTGGGAGACGATTTTTTAGGCATGGATAAAACCACCCATAGACCCGCGTCCAGAAAAGTGGCGCTCTTGCGCATCTCGGGGAAGGAGTCTGTCTTAGAGCGCGTCATAGGGGTGCGATCGTCGGAGGTTCCCGATTCGATCGGCCATTACGCAGGGCGGTGACGAGAGCGAAGTTCTCTCCACAGCTCATTCAGCGGGACATCTAAGGATATCAGGGCCACAAGCAGGTGGTAGATCAGGTCTGCAGCCTCGCGGACGAGGGCTTCTCTGTCTTTTGTGGCCGTCGCTATAGCCACTTCTACTCCCTCTTCGCCTACCTTTTGCCCTGTTCGCAAGGGACCCTTTGAAATGAGCCTGGCGGTATAGCTTTCCTCAGAAGAGGCGCCCTTGCGCTTTAAGAGGTAGCGCCATAGCCTGCCAAGGAAGGTGCCGTCGCCTGCCGGTTCCCCGAGGATATTGCGATAAAAGCAGCTCCAATTTCCGGTGTGGCACGCTGGGCCCAAGGGTTCCACGATGGCTAATATCGCATCTCCGTCGCAGTCGATCCTGAGCTCGGTTACCTTGAGGCGGTTGCCGCTCGTCTCTCCCTTGTGCCAGATTTCCTTGCGTGAGCGGCTGTATAAGACCAATTCTCCCGTGCGCTCGGTCTCCGCTAAGGATTCGGCATTGCCGTAGGCGAGCATTAAGACTTCGCCGCTCGTCGAATCCTGAGCCACTACCGGCACCAATCCTTGAGGATCGAATTTGACATCTTTTAAATCTAAGTTGGCCATGTCGCCTTTACCGCCTAAAGCCTCATGGGGAAGCCCTCTTTGACGAGGGCTTCTTTCACCTGGCGTATGCTGAATTTGCCGAAATGAAATACGGAGGCGGCGAGGACCGCAGATGCCCCAACTCTCAGAGCTTCGGCGAAGTGGGCGATCTCTCCAGCGCCGCCAGAGGCTATCACCGGCACTTCCACCGTGGAGCAGACGGCTTCCAGCAGTTCGCAGTCGTAGCCAGCTGTCGTTCCGTCTCGATCCATGGATGTCAGGAGTATCTCACCGCACCCCTTGGAGACAGCTGCGGCGGCCCACGTTACAACATCAAGCCCCGTGGGCTCGGTGCCGCCCTTGACGTAGACTTCCCATCCCCCGCTTGGGCGCCTCTTAGCGTCGATGGCCACAACCACGGCTTGGCTCCCCAAAAGCCTTGCGCATTTTGTGATGAGTTCAGGCTCGGCTACCGCCTTCGTGTTTATTGAAATCTTGTCGGCACCTAAGGCGATCAGCTCGCGCGCTTCGTCTGCGCTGGAGATGCCGCCGCCCACTGTAAAAGGTACAAAGAGCCGCTCCGCTACGGATTGAACCCACTGATGGCGGGTGCGCACGCCCTCGAGAGACGCAGATATGTCGAGAAACGTGAGCTCGTCGGCCCCTTCGTCCATGTAGATCGACGCCAACTCCGCCGGATCGCCGGCATCGCGCAGAGATTTAAAATGTATCCCTTTGACCACTCTGCCATCTTTCACATCAAGACACGGTATTATGCGTCGCATCAGCATTTACAGCTCACCTCTATGGCTAATTTTAGGTCGAAGGATTGCTCGTAAACGACCTTGCCTATTACTGCACCTTCTACGCCCAGATTTCTTAAGGCGATTATATCCTCGACGCTGCTTATGCCGCCGGCAGCTATGACGGCCAATTCCGGAAAGCTCTTCAGCAGCTCGCGATATAGCGGTAGATCTGGTCCGCTTTTCATGCCGTCGTGCTCCACGGATGTCACCAAGAATCTGAAGTAGCCGAGTTCGACAAGACTCGTTATGGCTTTTGAGGGCGAAAGCGGCGTTGCCTCGAGCCAGCCCGATATTACGACTCTGTCGTTTTTCACGTCTACGGCAGGCAAGATGGCCTCTCCGTGGGATTTCCAGAGCGCTGTCGCTGCGCCCGGATCTCTGAAGAGGAGGCTTCCGACCATGGCCCTGTTTGCTCCGAGCGCGAGCGCTGCGCTAACATCGTCCACAGTGCGGAGTCCGCCTCCGTATTGAAGGTTGAGGTTCAACCCCTTCAACCTTTCGATTGCGCTCAAATGCGCAGGATAGCCCCGTTCAGCTCCCTCGAGATCTACGACGTGTATCCAATTGCACCCGGCTTCTTTGAAGCGCGAGGCTACCTCCAAAAGATCTGGTGCCATCTCCTCGGCTGTAGAAAACTCCCCACGCCTCAGGCGCACCACCTTTCCGCCATATAAGTCTATAGCAGGATAGATCGTCATGCTCCGCCCTTCCTTTTGAGGAGCTGGATAGTCGTCTGCAGCAAGCGCAGGCCTAATGGTCCGCTCCTTTCAGGGTGAAATTGAAATCCTATGATGTTTCCTCTTGCTGCGATAGACGAGAAGGTGACGTTTTGCACGGAAGTCTCGGCCGCCGCGTCTTCCCCGACAGGTAGGGCGAAGCTGTGCACGAAATAAAACGCGCTGCCGTCTGGCGCTACCTCCTGCAAGGGAGAAATCGGGCGTAGCCATCGTATGTCGTTCCATCCCATGTGCGGCAAAGGGCGGACGTCGAGTTTGGACACCTTTCCCTTGATAAGGCCGAGGCCGAGGGCGGGGCCGTCTTCGAAGCTGCATTCGCACAATAGCTGCATGCCCAGACATATGCCGAGGAGAGGGCGACCGCCCTTGGCCCATTCGGCTATCGCGTCCTTCCAGCCGCTCTCCTCAAGTTTTTTGACGGCTGACGCGAAGGCGCCGACCCCGGGAAGGAGGATCAGCTCGGCGTTGTGCGGCATGTTGGCCGGAGTCGAAGCGATTTGCCAATCGAGGCCGAGGTATCTCAGCGCTCTGGCGACGTTGCCAACGTTGCCGGCGCCGTAGTCTACGATGACGATCATATCCATATCCCCTTGCTGCTCGGCATTGTGTCTGTTATGGCGAGGGCCTGTCTTAAAGCTCGACCTATCCCTTTAAATATCGCCTCTGCCAGATGATGGCTGTTGTCAACAGCCAGAGTATGAACATGTAAGGAGAGCTGGGCCTCTCTGGTTGCCGCCTTCCAAAACTCCTCTAAAAGCTCTAAGTCGTAACCGCCGCAGCTCGAAGATGGAAAGGGAACGTTCCAGGTGAGACTGCCTCGTCCGCTCATATCCACCGCCACGACGACCAGCGTTCCGTCCATCGGCATGGCGCACCAACCGTAACGGTTACGGTATTGCTTGGAAGCCTCCTCTTTTATAGCTTTGCCCAGGACTATGCCCACGTCTTCCGTTATATGATGGGCGTCTACGTCCACATCGCCGTCGGCCTGGCATCTCATCTTCCAACCTGCGTGATGACACAGCAACTCTAACATGTGTCTCAGAAAACCGCACGGCATTTCGATGACCACATCGCCCGGCTCAAATTCTACAGATAAAGAGACCTCTGTCTCCTTTGTCTTTCTCTCTGTGTAGCTCATTCGCCTTGCGGGCTCCTTTCCTTTGTGACGTCGAGCAATTTTTCCACCAGCGGCAAGATGGATGACCAGCCTCGCTGGATGCCGTATCTGCTGGCTACCATACGAAGGGATACAGGGGTCACCTCTTCGAGCACCGTCAAGTGATTCGCCTCGAGAGTGGCCCCGGTTTGCACAATGTCGAGGATGCAATCGGCCAAGCCCAACCTCGGGGCCAATTCGACCGATCCGTGCAGGTGAACCACCTCTACTTGCACGCCCTTAGAGCTGAAATGACTGTCGGCTATCCTCGGGTATTTCGTGGCGACCTTGAGCCACATGAGGGCGCTTTCGTGTCCCATGAAACGCGGGGCCACCGTTTGGGGTCCAGCTACCACCAATCTGCATAAACCTCGTCGCGTATCGGCCAGCTCTATGAGCGTTGCGTTCGTCTCCCACAGCACATCGCTTCCGGCAAGTCCTATATCGGCTATGCCGCTGTGCACGAAGAGGGGGACATCCATCGGCTTGGCCAAAAAATAACGCCATCCGCCATCCTCTATGACCAGGCTGCGTCCCTTATGGTCCAACTTGCCGGTGGGCAGGCCGATCTCTCTCAACACTTCAGCTGCTTCATCAAAGACGCGACCCGTGGGAAGGACTATAGAAAGCATCATCGTCTTACCTCCAACAGCCATTCATCGAGAGAAAGTGCAGTTTGATCCTTCGTAGATTTCACGATGCGCGCTGATGCGTCGCACCACCAGGACAGACCACGCTGGCGAGCCAGATCCAGGGCGACAGATGCATCGTTGTGCCAGCTCATCTCCACCCCTATATCCAGGCTAACGAGGTGTCTGGCCAGCGCCACTGTATCGGATGGCGATGAAAGACCGCACCATAAAAGCAGTTTAGGAACCGCGTCGGAATCGGACCTGCTCAAGGCCGAAGCCAGCCTCTCAAGGTTGAGCGCAAAGCCCACAGCCTGTCCCAAAACGCCATATTGAGCCAAGAGCCTGTCGTATCGCCCGCCTCCTCCTACGGGCACGCCTACGCCCTCCAGGAAAATGTCGAAGACGGGGCCGCTGTAGTAACCGAGTTCGCGCACGAGCCCCAAGTCGAAGAAGGATATCGAACCATATCCCAGCTCTTCGAGCGAATCGGCGATGCTCTTAAGAGATGCCAGTGGCTCGAATGAACCGAAAAGGACGCTCGCCTCATCGATGACGTTCTTCGCTCCCTTAAGGTTCGGGAGTGCCTGGAGGAGCTTGCGCCTATCGCCGTCAATGGCCTCCTTTTTTAGCGTCGCGTAATAGGCGGAGTAATTGCCATCCTGAAGGCACGATAAAAGCTCTTCTGAGATCGGCGTCGGGACTCCTTCGAGCGCGGTGGCGATCACATTCGCATCTCCGAGGACCAAGCGATACCCCCTTAAGCCCAACTTCTCCAAGAACTCGAGTAGAAGCGAGATGATCTCCACATCTGCCCCTCTTCCCTCCCAACCTATGAGTTCTGCCCCTAATTGATATCCCTCTATGTCATAGCTGGGCGAGGAAGGAATTCTAAATAGGCGGTCGACATAGGATATCCTCAGCGGACGCTCGTGGGGCGGGTGGTGAGCCGCGCAATAGGCTACGACACCGAGCGTGATGTCAGTTCGCAAGCAACATGGTTCTCCGTGAGGGGAACTTAAGGGTATAATTCTTCGCTTTAAGTACGGCGAAAGCTTGTCCAGCGCTGTCTCTAAGAGCTGTAACCCCGATGGCCAGAACGGACAGTAGCCGTAGGAGGCGAAAGCGGAAAGGAACGAGGCTCGGCACCGTTCCATAGCCTCGGCCAGCCCAGCTCCGATGTTTTTGCACCCTTTGGGTATCCGGTTCATCTTCATTTCTCCTCAAATCCACCTTTCATTGCTTTCGAGCGAAGAAATCTCACCCGGCGAATGCTCAGCAAGAAGCCGCCGCTCCGGCGTGGTTCGCTCCCTTTTTTCTTGTATTTCTCCGGCATGCTCGGGTTTTTTAATTTCCCACAGTCCATAGGGCTTTGTATTTGCCGACATTAATACATTCTATTAACTAAATAGTATGATATGAAAACAGCCTGGAAGCAATGATACCATGCGGGTGGACTGTTTGTAAAGGGTCATCGCGCGGGAGAATGTGGATGTGAGAGTGAAAGTGAGAGTGAGAGTGAAAGTGAAAGTGAAAGTGAAAGTGAGTGATGAGTGATGAGTGATGAGTGAAGGGATTTGGCGATGAAGATAGACCCAAAAGCGATTAAGCGCGTCCTCGTGATACTCACCGACATGCTGTACTATTGCGAGGCATTGAGAGAAGTCAGTGCCGCGCGCGAAGAGGCTCCAGGAAGAAGGGGATATCCTGGATACATGTACTCAGATCTCG
>NZ_JADEVE010000074.1 GCF_016125955.1 Acetomicrobium sp. S15 = DSM 107314
AGCCGTAAATGCCGCCCTCTCGGCGTTTAAAAAGAGGGCTGCCCAATGAAGGCTCTCTACGAGCTTTCCGGCGTTAAACATAGATATAACGGCAGGCTGGTCTTAGACGTCCCTCATCGTGTCATAGACGAGGGAGATATCGGAGGGTTGGTTGGCCCAAATGGCAGCGGTAAGAGCACGCTGCTTAGAGTCTTGGCCTTTCTTGAAGTTCACTGTGGAGCCCATCAATACGGGGGCGTGATGTGTGGTCTCCCAATAGCGTCCCACGGTTATGTATCCTGGGGGAAGCTTGGGATCCACCATTTCTACTGCTGTTTT
>NZ_JADEVE010000075.1 GCF_016125955.1 Acetomicrobium sp. S15 = DSM 107314
AAGAATTCGCCAACCTACGATGAATCTCAGCAATATGTCTATGACGAATGCAGCATATACAAACCCACTGCGTACAGCTACAGACGTTAGATCTGACACCCACAACTGGTTAGGGCGAATTGAAGTCAAGATACGACACACCAAATCTGCAGGTTTATTGGCAGATTCATCAGGGATCGTAGTCCTTATCTTCCTGCCACGAATAATCCCTTTTAGGCCCATGTCTTTCATCAGGCGCTCCACAGTGCACCTGAGCCACTTTAATGCCCTCTCGATTGAGAGGTCCTACATACTTTCCTAGCTC